>NZ_KV789140.1:0-2106 GCF_001807465.1 Actinomyces sp. HMSC08A09
GCCGGTGCCGTCACGAGGACGGCACCGGCCGCGGCAGGGTGCGGGCTCAGCCTCAGTGCTCGGGGGCAGCTTCGGCGGGCTCGACCTTCTGGCCCAGCTCGGCCATGAGGTCGGTGAACCAGGCCTGGGTGATGTCGAAGGGCTTGGCGCCGGCGATGCGCGGGAAGGCGATCGCGGTGAGCTCGTCGTTGTTCTCCTCGTCCTGGCCGATGACGCCGGACTCGCCGCGCAGGGCGCAGTCGACGGCCAGGTCGCACATCTTCTTGATGAGGGCGAGGTCCTCGGCGTTGGCGTGGGCGGCGCGCGAGTAGTAGCCGGACTTCTGGACCATGACCTTCTCAGCACCGATGAGCTCGGCGAACTGCTTGGCGAACCACTGGCCGGGGTTGATGGTGTCGAGCTTGACGTGGCCGAAGGGGTCGCGCTGGACCTCCTGGCCGGCGGCTTCCATCTCCGCGATGATCTCGGGGACGCCGGCACCCTCGGACAGGAAGATGTTGACGTTGCCCTGCTCGTCCATGATGGCCTTGAGGCGCTCGGCCTCGGCGGCGATGTCGAGCTTCACCTCGGGGAGGAAGACGGCGTGGACGTCCCAGCGCTCCTTGGTCAGGCCGAGGGAGGGGGCCCACTGCTTGGTCTGGAGCAGGTCGTGGTAGCGGCGGGCGGTCTCGGCGGTGAGGTAGCCGCAGTTGCGGCCCATGCACTCGTGGACGATGAGCATGCGGGGGTTGGAGCGGTGCTCGCCGATGACGTTGAAGGCGAAGCCGGCGCCCTCGTCGGCCGCGGTCCAGGCGCCCAGGGACTGGCGGATCGGAACCACGTCGTTGTCGATGGTCTTGGGCAGGCCGACGACGGTGAGCTCGTAGTCGTTCTCGTGGAGGTAGGCGGCCAGGTCGGCGGCGGTGGTGTTGGTGTCGTCGCCACCGATGGTGTGCAGAACGTCGACGCCGTCCTTGCGCAGCTGCTCGGCGGCGAACTCCAGGGGGTTGACGCCCTCCTTCACCAGGCCGCGCTCAACGAGGTTCTTGGCGTTGGTGAGCTTGACGCGAGAGTTGCCGATCGGGGACCCGCCGAAGTCGCGCAGGATGCCGGCATTCTTGCGGCCCTCTTCGTCAATGACGATGTAGTTGCCGGTGAGCAGGCCGTGGTAGCCGTACTGGTAGGCGATGATCTCGACCTCGGGAGCGACCTGCGTGTAGCGCTCGATGAGGTCGCCGACAGCGGCGGACAGACAGGGGGCGAAACCGCCAGCGGTGAGCAGGGCGACGCGACGAATCGACATCAGGAACCTTTCCTTGGATACGAGGAGTGACGGACCCATCCTAACGGTATGCCCCGGCGTCCCCGCCAGGCCCTTCGGGCCCAAGGTCGGGGTCGGACTCTGGGGCAGTACCTTGCTCAGGATCGGCGAGAATCCGCTCATCTACAAGTCGTACCGCCAGTTCCGGCGCCACACGCACCAGTACATCGAAGTTGTCCCACACGGAGGCACCGTAGAACCACGAGCGAGCAAGAACAGAACGAGTCAGGCCGAGCCACCGTTCACGCATCGGAGAACTCGCATCAACAAGATCGACGACGTCGAGACACGCAGTTGCAAGAAAGGCGCAAGAGTTAGCGGAATCCTGCCTATGCACATATCCTCCGATCTCAGCAAGCGCGATTTGCAGAATGTTGACAGCCTCATTTGAAGAGCCTTTGCTAGCTAACTCCTTCATGAGCACGGATTGAGCACGACTTCGGCAACTCAGCTCATTTATCAGTGAGATGACCATCAAAGTTTGGTCGGTTTCACCCACATGAGCTAGCGCACCCGCCACCTCCATCAGAGCCCGGTCACGCTCCCAAGAACTCTCGATCTGCTGAGCCGTGGCGAGGCCCTCACCGGTATGGCCCGCCCGGACCAGCGCACCCACCACCTTCACCAGAGCCCAATCACGCTCCCCAAAGTTCTCAATCTGCTGAGCCGCGTTTACCGCATTCCCGGCGACCCGCCGCGCTCCTTCAGCGTCCCCCACCCGGACCAGCGCACAAGCAAGAGCCCCTGCACTTAGCCAGGGCTCCTCTATCCGCTTGGCCGCGTTTACCGCATTCCCGGCGACCCGC
>NZ_KV789141.1:0-4776 GCF_001807465.1 Actinomyces sp. HMSC08A09
CGCCTCTGCCGGGCCCGCCGGCCGCGCGGGGGCGGGTGCCAGCGCAGGCGCCCCTTGCTCCATCGGGGCAGCCACGAGTCGTGCTGGAGGTCCGCGAGCGCGCGCAGCACGGGCGGGACGCCGTCCTCGTCGGGCTCAGCACCCTCGGTGAGGCCGGCACGCCGGCAGGCGCGCGTCCAGGCCCGCTGCGGGGTCGCGCCGGCGCGCAGGAGGCTGGCGACCTCGGTGAGCAGCAGGCCGAGGTCCGGTTCTGGTGCCCCGGTACGTCGGGAGTGCAGCGCGTCAAGCGCCGCCTGCCGCATCGTCGGGCGCGCCTGGGCCGCGGGGGTGCCCGTGGTCCAGCCGCGGGGCAGGTCGCGGCGGGCCGGCAGCAGGAGCACGGCGGCGGCCAGGGCGACCAGGACCGCCGCGATCCAGGCACCCGACACCGGGCCTCCCGCCGTCCCACCCACCAGCCCAGTCAGGTGGGCTACCGGGGGTGGGATCGCGGCCGGACCCGCCACGCAGGCCACGCCCACCCAGCTGGTCGCGCCCGTCATACCGATCTCCTCTCCCCCGCCCCGGGCAGTCCGTCAAGGCCGGCACGGGCCAGGGCCTGTGGGCCGATCCGATCCCGCAACGCTGATACGGCCGGGCCGGGTCTGAGTCGGCCGTCGCCCGTCACGTGCAGGGCCTCCTCGCAGATGAGCACCGCTCCGGCCGGGCTTACCCCGCGCCGCAGCACTCCGATGGAGGCGACGTACCGGCGTGCCCCGGTGGTGCCGGCCTGCCGACGCAGGTGGACGACGGCGTCGAGGGCGCTGGCCGCCTGGGCGGCGACGGCCGCCTCGTCGAGTCCCGCGAGGGCCCCCAGGGCGGTCAGGCGGGCAGGGACGTCGGCGGGAGAGTTGGCGTGGAGGGTGGCCCAGCCGCCCTCGTGGCCGGTGTTGAGGGCGGTGAGGACATCGCGCACCTCGGGGCCGCGGCACTCTCCCAGCACGATCCGGTCGGGCCGCATGCGCAGGGCGGTGCGCACCAGGGAGGTCATGGCGACCGCCCCGACGCCCTGGACGTTGGCGCCGCGTTCCTGGAGGTGGACGACGTGGGGGTGGCAGGGGCGCAGCTCGCTGGCCTCCTCGATGCACACGATGCGCTCGGTGGCCGGGACGAGTGAGAGCAGGGCGGCCAGGAGGGTGGTCTTGCCGGTGCCGGTGGCGCCGGTGACCAGGCAGCTGGCGCGGCCGGTCACGAGGGCGGCCAGGACCTCATCCAGGCCGGGGGCGATCGTGCCGGCGGCGGTCAGCTCGTCCAGGGTGAAGCCGCGGCGGCGCTTGGTGCGCAGACTGATGAGAGTGCCATCGGCGCTTAGGGGCGGCAGCACCGCGTTGAGTCGGGTGCCGTCGGGCAGGGTGGCATCGACGACGGGGCAGGCGTCGTCGAGGCGCTTGTGCGCGGAGGCGGCCATGCGCACGGCCAGGGCCCGCACCTCGGGCTCATCCATGGCGGCTGCGGGGATCGGTTCGAGGCCGCGCCCCCGGTCGATCCAGGTGCGCCCGTCGCCGACGAGGACGTCGGTGACGCCCTCGGTCTCGATGAGGGGCTGGAGGATCGGCCCGGCACCGTCGACGTCGGCGCGCACCCGCTGGCCCAGGCGCGCCATCCCCACCTGTCCGGTGGCGGGGGCGGCGGCGTCGTTGAGGGCCTCCTCCAGGCCCACGCCGCGGGCCAGGGCGCTGCGGACACGGGCGAGCTCGGGGCCGTCTGCCCCACCCCCGCCGGAGGCACCCGGCTGACCGGGACTTACCGGGACCATGACTGCCTCCTGGGCTGATCGCCTGACTGATTCACTGACTGGCTCGTTGGCCGGCTCGCCGACTGGTTCAGTGAGCAGGTCCCCGGCGCTGCGGCGTCGGCGAGCCGGGGCAGCAGCTCGCGGGCCAGGGCGCTCGCGGCGCGCCGGAGGGCCGAGCGGGACCGCACCGGGTCCTCCCCGAGGGCCAGCCGCTTGGCCAGGACCCGGTCGGTGGGTACCTGTCCCAGGACCGGGCAGCCGGTGATGAGCTCGAGGTCCTCAGCGAGGACGTCCTCACCTACCTGGCGCGCCACGAGCCAGACCGGCACCCCAGCAGCGGCGTCGGCCGTGGCGGCTTCAGCATCGGCGGCCTCACGACCGCCGGGCGCCGTGCCCCGCAGTCGCGAGGCGATGCTCTCGGCGGCGACGGCCGAGCGCAGGTCGAGCCCGGTGACGATGAGGACCCCGGCGCCCGGCGGCGGGGGTGCCCCGCGGGGCAGGTCCACCAGCACGACGTCGTGCTCGGCCCGCATAGCCTCCAGGACCGCCGTCGCGCACGGCAGGGGGCCTCCGCGCACGTCCCCGGTGAGGACCGGCATGGCGTGCCACGCGGGCAGGGCTCCGACGAGGTGGCCGGGCCGGAAGGCCGACTCCTCGGCCGGCAGGTCCGCCCAGCGCAGTCCGGTCAGGACGCTCTGCCCGCACAGGAGGTCCAGGCCGCCGGTGGGGTCGAGGTCCATCATCGCCACCCGTCTGCCCGCGCGGCCCAGCGCCCACGCCAGGTGCAGCAGCAGGACGCTGGCCCCCAGGCCCCCGCGGGCGCCGGTGACGGCCAGGACCTGTGCGGCACGACGTCCGCGGCCAGTCCCGACGGGGGTGGACGCCCACAGCGGCTCCGACGGTGGTTCCGGCGGTGACTCCGACCGTGAGCAGCCCGAGCGCGCCAGTCCCTGGCTCGTCCCCCTCTCCCTCGTCCGTGTCTCACCACCGGGATGCACGGGCCGGTCGGCGGAGGGCCTCAGGGGAGGGAAGGACACGTCCCGGCCGTCCCACACCTGCGATCCTCCCGCCGCTCCCGAGGCCGGCGCCTCCTCCCCAGGCTCCTGCACCGTCTCCTCCCCGAGCTCCTCCAGTGCCGGGATGGTCAGCGTCTCCTCCGACTGCTCCCACTGGCCCGGTTGTCCCCTGCGGTTCCCCGCTGGAACAGGCGCCTGCCTCACGGGCATCCTCACCGGCATCGTCCTCTCCTTCGCATATCTCCACGTTGTCCTACGCCCATCCCCCGCCCATCCCCACGGCCTATCGACCGTTCCGGCGGTCGTTGGCACAGCGGCTCTCACCGGCTCCCCGGCCGGTACCCCGCACGAGCGGTACTGGAACACCGCGGACGGCTCTCCACCAGGGTGCGGGCCCGCCTGCGGCTGCGCTCGGCGGCGTCGTCGGCCCTGTGGAGGAGGGGCGCAGAAACGCGCCTGTGGCCCCGCGCCCGCCGCGTCCCACCGCGCCTCACCGTGGCCCGGGGCCGCCCAGCGCGGCAGCCTCGGCGACGACGCAGGCAACCGCGGGGCTCACACGCCTGACACCGGAGCTCCCCTCGTGGTGAGATGGGTCCATGAGCGCGCAGGACCGCGCAAGCGCCCCCTCCCGACTGCCGGCGACGTCACCGGTGACGGCATCGTCCGCCCCACCGGCTGCGCCGGAACTCCCCCCTGCCGGGCCGGCCCCCACCGGGCACCGTGCGGCGGCCTACTTCGACCTGGACAAGACGATCCTGGCGACGTCGTCGACCTGGGCACTGGGGACCCCGATGCGGCGCAGCGGTCTCATCTCCTCCCGCGCCCTGGCCTACGGGCTCATCGCCCAGATCCCCTACCTCCTGGTGGGCGCCGGCACCCAGCGCTCCAGCAGCCTCATGGAGCATCTGGCCCTCATGTCGGCCGGCATCAGCCGCCGGGACCTGGTGGAGGTCGTCGAGGGCGCCCTGACCACGGCCATCGAGCCGGCCGTCTACGCCGAGGCCCTCGACCTCATTGAGGGCCACCGCCGGGCCGGACACGACGTCGTGGTGGTCTCGGCCTCCATCTCCGAGATGGTCGCCCCCATCGCCCGCCTCGTCGGGGCCGACCGGGCAGTGGCCACCCACATGGAGGTCGGCGAGGACGGCCTGTTCACCGGGCGCATCTCCCGCTCCATGCTGCACTCGGAGAAGGTGGTGGCGCTGCACGAGGACGCCGCCGCCCACGGCATCGATCCGGCCCGGTGCTGGGCCTACTCCGACTCCATCTCCGATGAGCCGATGCTCAGCGCCGTCGGCCATCCGGTCGCCGTCAACCCCGACCGGGACCTGCGGCGCCTGGCGCAGGAGCGGGACTGGCCGGTGCGCGACTTCGCCCGCCCGGTGCGGCTGCGGCCGCGCTGGGAGCCACCGAGCCTGTCGACCCGAGCCTCGGTCATCGCCCACGTGGCCGGCGTGCTGGCTGTCGGGGGCACCGCTGCCTGGCTCGTGGCCCGACGCCGCCCGCGCGGCGCCCGCGGCCTCTGAGTCCTCCGGCCGGGCTCAAGCAGGGGTGAGCCTGGCTCACCTGGGCGGCCCGACTCACCCGGCCCGCCAGGTGCCGGCCTGCACCGCCCGGCACAGGCGCTGGGCCTCCTGAACCCCCGCGAGCACCGCCTCGGCCTGCCACACCACCCAGGCCACCACCCCGTCCATGGTGCCCGAGGCGTAGGCCCCGGCGGCCTCGGCGTAGGCCGCCGGCACCCGCCCGGGGTAGAGGTCGGTGACGGCCGTACCGGTCGGCTCGAGCCCGTCACGCACCAGGAGGTGACGCACGAGCAGGCGCCCCACGGCGGCGTTCCCGGCGGTGAAGGGGCGGGCGGCCAGCATCTCGGCGTGCACGATGGCCGCCCGCACCAGCGCCGGCGCCTGCGGCGCCTCGATGAGATCGACCAGCCCCGCCAGCCTCGCCGCCAGCTCCTCACCCTGCGGCGCGCCCCCCGGACCGCCC
>NZ_KV789142.1:0-29285 GCF_001807465.1 Actinomyces sp. HMSC08A09
CGGCGACACCTGTCGCCGCCCCGCCGTCGGGTCAGAGGAAGGCGAGAGGGTCGAAGTCCTCCAGCGGGATGATGCACACGCGCGGCAGCGGGATGGTGAAGGCCTTGACGTCACTCTCCAGGTCGTAGATCGTCAGGCCGTCGCCCTCCAGGGCGGCCAGCTGGGCGTTGAGGAACTCGCGGAAGCACAGGATCCCCACCGTGGCGCCGGCCTGCAGGAGCCGCTCGATGTGGGGGATGTAGTCGCCGTCGTGGCTGCCCAGCAGGACGTGGGCGTCCTGACCGGACTCGACCCGCTCGGCCAGCGCCTCCAGGGTGCGCTGAATACCGATGTCGACGACCTTTTCGTCATTGCTTCCGGACCCGGCCAGCGGCACGGGGCGGTAGTCCATGGCCAGCAGGGCCTGGATGAAGCTCATGGGCATATGGCCGCTGGTGGCGTTGAGGAAGAACAGGGCGCGGGCCTCGTCCCCCTCACCCTCGGCGGCGTCGGCGGAGGACAGTTCATCGCAGTATGCGAGGACCCGGTCCCAACGGGGCCGCTCCTCAGGTTCGGGACGCCGCCCCAGCACGCTCATGCCGAGAGTGGCGTCAATGTTCTCGCCATCGACGAGAAGATAAGTCGGTACGCTCATGGGGCTCATGCTACCGGTCATGGCGTCCAGTAGCCTCCGACGACGCTCGATGACACCGCACCGATACCGGTCTCCTGATGCCCGTGACACCGATGGGTGCGGTCTGCGTGGTCGGGGACAAAACTCTCCCGGTGGGGGCGTTCGACGCCGTCGGGTGCGGTCTGCGCGGTCGGGGACAAAGCTCGCCCGGTGGGGGCGTTCGACGCCGTCGGGTGCGGAATTCCTGTCCCCGCAGGCGTGAGATGTCCCCGGCCGGAGTGGAGTGTCCCCGGGCGCGTGAGATGTCCCCGGCCCGGATTGGTCGACGTCGAGGTGCACGAAGCCGCCCGGCACTCATTGGGATGATGAGCACCGGGCGGCTTGCGGGGCTGAGGCGCCTGGGTGGCGCGGCGAGGTCAGCTCAGCTCAGATCAAATCAGTAGGAGGAGGTCTCCTCGCCGGCCGGCTGACCCTGGTTCTTCAGGGCCGCGAAGGCGGCGTTGATCGCGTCGTCGTCACCGTCGGTGATCTGGGCGGGGGCCTGCTGCTGGGCACCCGGAAGGGCCGGGTTCTGCCCGGACTTCAGGGCCGCCAGACGGGCCTCGGCCTCCAGGCTGGTGCCGGAGGCCTCGAGCTCGGCGAACTGGGACTCCAGGGAGGAACCGGCCAGCTCCATCTGCCCGGAGGCCTGGGCCTCGACCCGACGCACCTGGTCCTCGTAGCGGGACAGCTCGCTGGTGGGGTCCAGGACGTTGATGGAGCGGATGGCGCCCTGCACCTTGACCTGGGCCTCGGCGGTCTTTTGACGAGCGATGAGCTGGTCGCGCTTGGAGCGCAGCTCGCCGAGCTTGACCTCCATCTGCTGCAGGCCGGTCTTGAGCTGCTCGACGACCTGACGCTGGGAGGCGATCATCGGCTCGGCGGCCTTGGCCTCGTTCTCCGCCGTGATCTGCTTGGTCAGCGCGATCTTGGCCAGCGAGTCCCACTTGTCCGCGCCGGCCGTGTCACCGCCGGAGCGCAGCTGGTCGGCCTTGCGGGAGGCGGCCAGGGCCTTGTTGCCCCAGTCCTTGGCCTCGGCGACGTCGGCGTCGTGGTCCTTCTCGGCCAGACGCAGGTTGCCGATCGTCTGGGCGACGGCGTCACGGGCCTCGGCGATGGACGCCGTGTAGTCCCGCACCAGCTGGTTGAGCATCTTCTCCGGGTCCTCGGCGCGGTCCAGGAGCGCGTTGATGTTGGCGCGGGTGAGCTGGGCGATGCGCCCCAGGATCGACTGCTTCTCAGCCATGGTTGTTCGTCCTTCCGTCGAGCTGCGACGTCGGTGTGGGCAGGTATGGGCAGGTATGGACCCGGCGCTCGCCGGGTGGTCGCCAGGTGGTGGCCGGTGGGCCAGGCGGATCAGGCGTCATGATCGCAGGTCCCGGCACTCGGCGTCATGCGGGCGGGGGTCGCATCGCTCAGGGCATGACTGGAGTGCGACCGGGGCCGGACGCCGGCAGGATGCGGCTCAGAAGTCGCCGCCGCCGTCGAAGAAGCCGCCGCCTCCACCCGAGAAGTCCCCACCGCCGGAGAAGAAGCCGCCGCCTCCGCCCCAGTCGCTGTCGTGGTGGTGGGAGCTCCAGCCGCCGTAGTTGTGGCCGCCGCCCAGCAGCAGCCCGCCCAGCAGGAGCGAGCCCAGGTCGAGCCCGCCGCCTGAGCGGCCGTAATCGCGGGAGTAGGAGTAGCGCTCACCGGAGTTCGGGCTCCACGAGCTCGACGATCCGCGCACGTCGGCCTCGGCCAGGGCCTGGGCCTGGGCCACGAGCGGCTCGGCCGCCGCGACCTCCGCCAGGGCGGCCACCGGGTCAGTGGTCTGGACGGTGGTGGCGGCCGTGGCGTGACGGGCGGCCTCACTGAGTGCGGTGCGCGCCGAGGGGCCCACCGCCCCGCGATAGGTGGTGATGTAGGAGGTCACGGACTCCACCTGGGAGTTGAGGCGGGCCAGGCGCGAGCCCAGGGAGGCCCGGGCGCGCGAGTCGTTCTCCTCGCGCTCGCGGGCCGGGGCCAGGGCGGCGTCGATGGCGGCCTCGGCCCGGGCCAGGTGGTCCAGGGCGGCCAGGGGGTCGCCGCTCGGGTTGGCGCCACTGGCCTGACGGCCCTCGGCGACGGCGGCCTCGGCGTCGGCCACGAGCGGGGCCAGGGTCGCCGCCGGCACCGCGCCCTCCAGGCGCTTGGCGTCCACCAGGTCCGAGGAGATCGAGGCGATGGCCGCCTCCAGGTCCTTCGCCGCGCTCTGAAGGCGCTCGCGGGCCCCGGTGACCTGCGCGGCCAGTTGACCGGCCTGGGCGATGGAGCCCTGGGCGATGCGGACCTGCTCGACCGCCGTCGCCTCCTGGGAGGCCTCGACGCTGGCGCGGGCCTGGTCCAGGGCGGTGCGCCCGGCGGCCAGCAGGCGGCGGGCCTGTTCGGGGGCCTGGGCCACACTGGTCAGGGAGGAGGCCGGGTAGGCGGCGCTGAGCGTCACCAGAATCGTCTCGGCCATGACGATGGCCTGCTCGGTCTCATCGGCGCGCTGGGCGGTCTCGGCGATCGACGTCGGCAGGTTCGCCTCGATGCCGCGCCGCTTGTTGAAGGCCTCCTCCTGAGCGCGGATCTCACCGACCGCCTCCGAGCAGTGCTGGAGGATCTCGGTGTACATCTGGCGCTGCTGCGGCTCGGTCTCGGGGATGTCGTCGTCGAGGATCTTGCGCAGCTCGAAGCACCGCGACAGGTGCTTGCGGGCGCTGTCCAGGGCGGCGGTGAAGGCGTCCGTGGCGGACAGGCCGAACTGCGCCTGCGCGTAGGACAGCTCCTCGGCGGCGGCGCGCACCGTGTCATCGGCCTGGACCAGGGCGCTGCCGGCCTGGGTGCGCAGCTGCTCCACCGTCATCGCCGCGGGGCCTGCGGGCTGGTTGCCGGGGGCGCCGCCCTGATTCCTGCGCTTGCCGAACAGCATGTCGTCGTTCTCCTTGTTCTTCCTGCGCTTGTACACCGTCCAGGCGGCGGCCCCGCCGGCCGCGACCGCGCCCCCGCCCAGCAGGAGCGGAAGCGCCGAGGAGCCTGAGTCACCCGAGCTGCCCGAGCCCGATGAGCCGGACATGTTCTCCGGGATGGCGGCCACGGCGTCGTCGTAGTTGCCTGCGCTGAGCTGCTTCTTGATGGCCGAGTCGATCCGCTTGTAGTCGGACTCGGAGAACTTCGAGGAGTTGTCGTGCGCCTGTAGCTTGTAGCTCTTCGAGGCCGAGCCGTCGGAGGGGATGTTGATGACCAGGAGCATGTCGTCGCGTCCCAGCTTCGTGTCCTTGAAGGCCTGCGCGGCGATGGCGGAGGCCTTCTGACTGGAGTCGGAGACGGTCAGCACCCACAGGCCCACGCCGTGCTTGGAGGACATGGTGTCCACGGCCTGCTGGGCCTTGGAGGCATCCAGGATCCCGAGCTCATCGGTGACGTGCTCGGTCAGGGTGGTCGACGCCGCCGGGAGGGCCCGGGGCACGCCCGCCGAGGCGGCCGAGGTCTGCGCGGAGGAGGCCAGGGCCAGGGATGCGGAGCCGGGCGTCGTCGGAGCGGCTGCGGCGCCGGCAGAGAGCCCCAGCAGCCCCAGGGCGGCCGCCGTCGCGACGCCGGAAAGGGCCATCTGGTGCCAAGGACGAGGGAGTGGGGGCTGCTGGTTCTTCATCCGGGCCATCGTCCCCGCCGGGTCAGGGTGTGAGCAAGTCGTTTCGCCTCAGGCGGCACGCCTGCGCCTGTCACCGAGCGCAGGCAACCGAACCGGCGGCAGAATGTCGTCCATGACTGACACGCTCACGATCACCGTCATCGAGCCGGAGGAGCTCGCGCCCGTGGGGCGTCTGGGGGAGTGGCTCTTCGCCGAGGGCGCCTCCCTGCGCATGGTGCGCCCCTGGCGGGGCGAGCCCATCCCTTCCCTGGACGAGATCGGCGACGGCCTCGTCGTGCTGGGCGGCTCCATGAGCGCCCACGATGAGGGCGAGCACCCCTGGCTGGCAGACCTGCGTGAGCTGCTGCGCGGCGTCGTCGCCGACGACGTCCCCGCCATCGCCATCTGCTTGGGCGCCCAGGTGGCCGCCGAGGCCCTCGGGGGCTCCACGGCCGTGCCGGCGCTGGGCAACGACGAGGTCGGCGTCGTCGAGCTGACCATCACGGCCGCCGGCGAGAGCGACCCCGTCTTCGGGGCCGTCGCCGCCGAGGCCATCCGCGCCGCCCACCGCGCCGGAATCTCCACCTCCGACGGCACCCGCCTGCCCGTCATCGTCTCCCACCACGACGCCGTCACCCACCTGCCCGAGGCCGCCACCCTGCTGGCCTCCTCCGACCGCTCCCCGGTCCACACCTGGCGGGCCGGGCGACTCCTGGCCTTCCAGCACCACCCCGAGTCCGACCCGGCGCGCGTGGCCTACTGGCGCACCCGCGACGCCCTCAACGACCTGGCCGGGACCATGGACGCGGCCTCGCTCAAGGCTGCCCGCGATGCCCTGGAGGTGGCCGCCGGCCGGAGCGCCGCGCCGGGCGCCGCCGGAACCCACGGGGCCACGGCCGCCGACCTGCCCGAGGCGGCCGCCAGCGCCGGGGCCGCCACCCGTGAGGAGGCCGAGAGGGTCGATCCCGTCATCCAGGCCTTCGGCCGCAGCCTGGCCCGCGTCCTCGTGCGCAACGTGCGCGCCCGCCGTCTGGCGCGCTGACCGGGCTGCCGGATCTCACTGGCCCGGCCTGTCCGGCTGGGCGGGTTCGTCCGGCTGCGTCTCGTGCGCCGTCGGGCCGGCCTCAGCTGTTCTCGGTGAGGTCCTCGGCGTCGATGATGGCGTAGGTGTAGCCCTGCTCGGCCAGGAAGCGCTGCCGGTGGGCGGCGTACTCCTGATCGGCGGTGTCGCGGGCGACGACCGTGTAGAAGTGGGCCTGGCGGCCGTCCTCCTTGGGGCGCACGATTCGTCCGAGCCGCTGGGCCTCCTCCTGGCGTGAGCCGAAGGAGCCCGAGACCTGGATCGCGACGCTCGCCCCGGGCAGGTCGATGGAGAAGTTCGCGACCTTGGAGACCACGAGCGTGCGGATCTCTCCGCAGCGGAAGGCGTCGTAGAGGCGCTGGCGCTCGCGCACCGTCGTCGCCCCGGTGATGACGGGGGCGTCCAGGTGCTCGGCGATCTCGGTGAGCTGGTCCACGTACTGGCCGATGACCAGGGCCGACTCGCCCTCGTGGCGGGCCAGGAGGGCCTCGATGATCGGCAGCTTGCGCGGTGAGCAGGCGGCCAGGCGGTAGCGCTCCTCGGGCTCGGCGGTCGCATAGGCCATGCGCTCACCGGCGTCGAGGGTCAGGCGCACCTCGGTGCAGATCGCCGGGGCGATCCAACCCTGGTTCTCCAGATCCTTCCAAGGGGCGTCGTAGCGCTTGGGGCCGATGAGGCTGAAGACCTCGTCCTCGCGGCCGTCCTCGCGCACGAGGGTCGCCGTCAGGCCCAGGCGGCGGCGCGCCTGCAGGTCCGCGGTCATGCGGAAGATCGGGGCTGGCAGGAGATGGACCTCGTCATAGACGATGAGCCCCCAGTCATGGGAGTCCAGCAGGTCCAGGTGCGGGTAGACGCCCTTGCGGCGAGTGGTGAGCACCTGGTAAGTGGCGATCGTGACGGGGCGGACCTCCTTGCGCGAGCCGGAGTACTCGCCGATCTCCTCCTCGGTCAGGGTGGTGAAGCGGATGAGCTCCTCCTTCCACTGACGCGCCGAGACCGCGTTGGTGACCAGGATGAGCGTCGTCGTCGAGCTCTTGGCCATGGAGGCCGCGCCCACGAGGGTCTTGCCGGCCCCGCACGGTAGGACGACCACACCCGAGCCTCCCGCCCAGAAGCTCTCCACCGCCTCGCACTGGTAGGGGCGCAGCTGGAAGGTGTCGGGGGAGTCGGTCAGGGTGATGGGGTGGGCCTCGCCGTCGACGTAGCCGGCCAGGTCCTCGGCCGGCCAGCCCAGCTTGATGAGCACCTGCTTGAGGTGACCGCGCTCGGAGGGGTGGACGACGACGTCGGCCTCCCCGAGCCGGGTCCCCAGCAGGCCCTTGGTGCGCTTGGAGCGCATGACCTCCTCCAGGACCGGCACGTCGGTGGCGTGCAGGACCAGGCCGTGGGCGGGGTCGGTGAGGAGCTGGAGGCGGCCGTAGCGGCTCATCGTCTCGGCGATCTCGGTGAGCAGGGCGTGCGGCACCGGGAAACGCGAGTAGGTGATGAGGGTGTGGACGACCGTCTCCGCGTCCAGGCCCGCGGCGCGCGCGTTCCACAGGGCCAGCGGCGTGATCCGGTAGGTGTGGATGTGCTCGGGGGCGCGCTCCAGCTCGGCGAAGGCGGCGATGGCGCGGCGGGCCTGCCCGGCCTGGGGGTGGGCGACCTCCAGGAGGACGGACTTGTCAGACTGGACGATGAGCGGGCCGTCGGGGGCCGACGGCGCCGGGGACGCAGGATCGCTGGGCGTAGCGGACATGGGCGGGAGTATCCCAAGCCGGGGCAGCGCGCCGCCGTGACGGAGGAGACGTTCCTCTTCCAGCGGGAGGGGCGGTCCTGCAGGCATCGTGCCCGGGTGCGCGTGGCTGACAGTGCTACCGACAGTGACGTCACGTCAACATTCAGCTCATCCGCGCGTGCCGGATGGCCCGGATCCTGAGCTGCCGCGGTGGCGTGCGAGCCGTGGGGTGCGGGCCCGAGCCCCGGACGCGGGTCGGGAGGCGCGACAAGGGACCAGGAAGGGGGACATCTGCGGGGTCGTGTCCAAATCGGTGACAAAGGCGCGAGACGGACTTCAGCCTGCGAAAGAAAACCGCATGATTCTGCGGTTCGTGTTGCTGGCCTCAGGGGTGGTGCGGTCCCTTTGTATCCGATGTGGACATCGATGCCCTCCCCGAGGCCCGGCCGAGTCTCCTTCCATAGGATGAGGTATCCAATCAGGTGGTCTGTTTAGGGTGGTGGTATGAAACATGAACTCAATCAGACTGGAGGCGACCACGAGGACTCCTGCGCCGGTCAGCGCGGTCGCAGGGCTGGCTGGTCGGAGGCCATCGAGGAGGCATTCAAGCCGGCTCAGGGGCCGGCGACGCCGTGGTTCTGGCCCATGGTCTACGGCACCATGCTGGGAGTCGCGATGGGGGTGGCGGCACCCGGTCCCTGGTTCTTGTGGCTGCCGGTGGGGTGGGCGATGGGCTTGGCCCTTGGAACCGCCTTCAAGACGAGTGAGGACTCGGAGTCCTCCGAGGGGACGGAGGACGAGTAGCCGGCACTGCTCGTTGGCACCGATCTCCGCTTATAGGCCCGGCTCTTCACCCCGCCCCACTCTGTCCGTGACTGGGGTGGGGGCGTATTTTGGTGCGGATGAGCCCTTCCGCCTCCACCCAGGACCTCGCCGTGCACCTGACGGCGCTGCCGGACCGCGAGGTCGCCGCCTTGCTGGTGGCGCGCCCGGACCTGGCCGCGCCGCCGTCCTCCTCCTTCCTGGCGCTGGCGACCCGCGCGGGGGCCCCGGGCAGCATCGAGCACGCCCTGGCCGGGCTGGATGCGCCGACGCTGGCCGTGGCCGAGGCAGTGGTGGCTCTCAGCCGGCCCGATGAGTCGCGCCGGGCGGGCGGGGCCGGGCCGAGCAAAGTCACCGAGGGCATCGAGGCAGCCGGGGATGGACTCGCCGAGGTGGCCGAGAACGGGCAGGATGGCGGGGCCGGTGGAGAACCTGCCGGTGGTGAGCCGGCCGATGACGAGACTGTCGGCCATCCCGCCGGCAATCCGGCCAACCCGGACCACACTGACCTGGCCGGGTTGGTCGCCGCCCACCTGCCGCTGCCCGCCGAGCAGGTCATCGAGGCGCTGGGGCACCTGCGCCGGTTGGCGCTCGTCATCGAGGGCAGGCCCGTGGCCGCACTCGAGACCGCCTTCGGACCGCACCCCTTCGGCCTGGGGCCCTGGGCCGCCGAGCCCCTGAGCATCGAGCAGCTGCCACCCACCCTGGAGGAGCTGAGCGAGCACTCGGCCAGTGGAGCCGGCGGCAAGCCGGTCGTCCCGGCGGCCTCCGTGGAGATGCTGCATGCCCTCGCCTGGGGTCCGCCCGCCGGCACCCTGCGCGCCGGCGGCACCGCACCGGGCGCGGCTCCGCTCATCGAACGCGGCTGGCTGGAGCGCAGCAGCGATGCCCACGGGCGCACCCGCTTCATCCTGCCGCGCCAGGTCGCCCTCGCCCTGCGCGGCGGCCGCCTGACTCGCGAGCCCCTGACTGCCCCCGAGGCCGGCGACCTGGAGACGGTGGGCGCCGACGTCGTCGCCTCCGAGGCCTCCTTCCACGCCGAGGAGGCCGTCCGGCTCGTGGCCGCCCTCCTGGAGGAGTGGGGCCGCGAGGGCGGCACGATCCGCCGCACCGGCGGAGTGAGCGCGCGCGCCCTGGCCCGCACCGCCGACGCGCTCGACCTGGAGGCCGATGTCGCCGCCCGCATCATCGAGATGGCCGCGGCCGCCGGGCTCCTGGGGCTCGACGACGACGGCACCGCCTGGGTGCCCTCCTCCCAGGCCGCCGGATGGCTCACCGACAGCCTCCCGCAGCGCTGGGCGCCGCTCGCCCTGGCCTGGTCGGGCAGCGCCCGCACCCCCTGGCTGACGGGCACCCGCGATGACGACGGCACCTTGCGCGCCGTCCTCAGCCCAGACTTGGAGGCCGGGTGGGCGGCGCGACTGCGCGCCCGGGTGCTCGCCCTCCTGGGTGACCTCCCGCCAGGCGCCAGCGCGACCCCCGCCTTCGTGCGGGCGGCCCTGACCTGGCAGAGCCCCCGGCGCCTCATTCCCGGTGGGGCCATCTCCGCGGTCCTGGCCGAGGCCGAGACCCTCGGGATCACCGGCGGCGGGGCGCTGACCGAGGCCGGCGGGATCCTCGCCCGACGTGCTGCGGCGAGCCTCGACGAGCGGGACCCCGGACTCAGCGGCAGGCCCGGTGGCCCCACCGACCCCGGAGACGCAGGCCGCGCCGAGGAGGCGGGCGGCGAGGCATACGCCGAGCCGCTGTCGGACGACCAGGCCCTCCCCGCCCTGGAGGCGGCGCTGGCCGCGGACCTGCCGGCCGCCGTCGAGATGATCCTCGTCCAGTCCGATCTCACCGCCATCGTGCCGGGCCGCCCTGCCCCCGAGCTGGCCGCGCTGCTGGAACGTACGAGCGTCGTCGAGTCGCGCGGCGGAGCGCTCACGGTGCGCTTCACGCCCGAGTCGGTGCGCGGCGCGCTCGACGTCGGCTACCGGGCCGAGGAGATCACCCAGGAGATCGGCCGTTACAGTCCCACGCCCCTGCCGGACTCGCTGAGCGTGCTCATCCAGGACGCCGCCCGCCACCACGGGGCGGTGCGCGTGCGGGCCGTGTCTGCGCTGCTGCGGATCGGCGACGAGGCCACGGCCGCCGGGCTCCTGGCCGAGCCGCGCCTGCGGGACCTCGGCCTGGACCAGGTGGCTCCGGGGATCCTCGTGGCCACGGCCAGCGCTGGGCAGGTGCTGCGCGAGCTGCGTGCCACCGGGCTGGCGCCGGTGACCGAGGACGCCAGCGGCCACCTGGTGGTCGGGCCGGTCACCGCGCAGCAGGCCCGCCGGGCCCCTGAGCCGACGCGCCCCGGCAGCGAGCACTCGGTGCGACGGCGTCGGCCCGGGAGACGTGAGCTGACGACCCTCGTGGGGCGGCTGCGCGTGGGGCAGGAGGCGCTGCAGGCCGCCGGGGAGACGGCTGTGGCCACCGACCCGGTGCACGCCCTGGCGGTGCTGCGCCAGGCCCAGTCCTCGCGCTCGCGGCTGCGGCTGAGCCTGGCCGGCCCCGACGGCGCCGTGCAGGAGCGGCAGGTGCGGGTCATGGCCGTCGAGCCTGGGCGGGTGCGCCTGCGCGACGTCGTGCGCGAGACCGAGCTGACCGTGGCCGTCCACCGCATCGTCTCGGTCGAGGCGAACTGACGGTTCTCTCACTCACCGACAAAATCTTCACAATCGACGCGTATCCGTGTCGATTATGAAGATTCGGTCGAAGTGTGGGCGGGCGGGGTGGTGTGCCCAGGCCAACCCGCGCGGGCCGGGGCAGTTCCAGGAGCCTCCCCTACACTGGCCGAGTGACCGACACGATCGACCCTCACACCGACGCCTCAGGCGAGCCCGCAACCGGGACCGACTCGGGTTCACCGGCGGGCGCCGCCACCGGGGTGCGTACCTCCACGGCGACCCTGGAGCGCCCGGCCCTGGCACCGAGTGCGGCCTCGCCCTCTCCGAGGCCTGCCGCCGTGCCGCGCGCCGGCGCCCTGCCGACCCCGGCCGAGCAGGCCCTGGCCGCCAAGGACAAGACCCTCACCTCCCCGGCGGCCATCGAGCTGGCCCGCCACGCGCTGGAGGAGGTCACCGACCCCATCACCGTCGGCGAGTACGTGGCCGCCGCGCCCGACGCCGAGCGCCTCGTCACCCACCTGTTCGACTGCACCCTGAGCGGCTACCGTGGCTGGCGCTGGGCGGTCACCCTCAGTCGCGTCCCGCGCAGCCGTACCGCCACCGTTTGCGAGGTGGAGCTCCTCCCCGGAGAGGAGGCCCTCCTCGCACCCGCCTGGGTCCCGTGGGCCGAGCGCCTCGAACCCGGTGACATCACCCGCTCCGACCGCCTGCCCCGCAAGGAGACCGACGAGCGCCTCGAGCCCGGGTGGGAGGCCACTGGTGAGGACGCCGACGCCGTCGCCCTGGACGAGCTCGACCTGGGCCGTCCCCGAGTCCTGAGCGCCCAGGGCGTCGCCAGTGCCGCCGAGCGCTGGTACGGCGGCGACCACGGCCCCGACGCCGAGGGTGTCCGCAAGGCCCACGCCACCTGCTCCACCTGCGGCTTCTTCGTGCCGATGGCCGGGGCCCTGCGCGCCATCTTCGGCGTGTGCGCCAACGAGTGGGCCGCCGACGACGGCAGCGTCGTCTCCCTGGACCACGGCTGCGGCGCCCACTCCGAGACCGATCTGCCCGACCAGGGTCCGGAGTGGCCCATCAACCCCTCGCGGGTCGACGACCACCTCATGGTGCCGCTGAGCACCAATGGGCTCGACCTGCGTGAGGGCCGCAGTATCGCCGAGCTCGCCGCCGAGCGGGGCGACGACGTCGACGCCGAGCCGGGTGGTGCCCGCGCCGAGGACTCGGCCGACACGGCCGGTCAGGGAGCCGGTGCGGAGTCGCCTGCTCAGGATGCCGACGCCTCGGCCGACGCTGCGAAGACCACCACTGACTCCGACGCCCAGGAGGCTCAAGCCGAGGACGGCGCCGCCGGCACGGATGCCGCCGTGCCCGCGGCCGAGGAGCAGACGGAGGAGCCCGGGACGAAGACCACCAAGAAGTCCGCCGCGTCCGAGCAGAAGCCCGCCGCGAAGCGTTCCCGCCGCGCGGCCACCTCGACGCGCCGCCGTCGCACGGCCGACTCTCCCGAGGAAGCCTCCGAGGAACGCAGCAGCCGCCTGGTGGGGCTCGACCTGGGAGAACTCGAGCGGGCGACCGCCGCGGCGTCGGCCTCCTCAGCCCCCGATGCTGCGAGCGCCGCCGAGTCTCTTGAGGCAACAGCGGATCGGCCTTCACCGGCCCCCGCCGGAGCCGAGTCCAGTGACACGCCCAGCGAGCGGGCCGCCTCGGCCCGCGCAGCCGTCGCCGATCTGTCCCTGGCCCTCGGGATCGACATGCCCCGGGACGACGCGGCCACCGACGACACTGAGAACGCCGAGTCCGACGCCCCCGCGGAGCGGTCGCCGCGGACCCTCGCCGAGCTCGAGGCCATCCTGCCCAACCGTTCCTGATTGCGCGTCAGCCGCAGTTCGTCATCATGTCTCAGCGAGGCGCTTGGCGGCCTCCAGCACGTCATCGAGCATCGCCTCGGTGAGCCGACCGGTGAAGGTGTTCTGCTGGCTGGGGTGGTAGCTGCCGAGCAGTGTCACCGCCCTGCCATCGGGCGTCGTCAGTTTTGCCGTCGCCCCGTGGCCGAAGCGCGGCTGGGGGCGGGGGAGAGTCCACCCCGCCTCCCGGGTGACCCGCAGCACCGCGCCCCATCCGATCCCACCCAGCGCCAGCAGCACCCTGATCTCAGGCATGAGGGCGATCTCGCGGGCGAGCCACGGCGCGCAGGTGGCCCGCTCGACGGTCGTCGGCTTGTTGGCCGGCGGGGCGCAGCGCACGGCAGCGCCCATGCGCGCCCCGGTGAGCCGCTGCCCGTCACCTGCCGCGGTCGAGGTGGGGGACGCAGCCAGGCCCGCCCGGTGGAAGGCCGCCCACAACCAGTCCCCGGAGCGGTCCCCGGTGAACATCCGGCCGGTGCGGTTCGCCCCATTGGCCGCGGGCGCCAGCCCGACGACGTAGATGCGGGCATCCTCCGACCCGACACTCGCCACCGGTCGCCCCCAGTACGGCTCGTGGGCGAAGGAGGCGCGACGGCCGGTCCGGGCCACCTCCTCACGCCAGGCCACGAGCCGGTCGCAGGCACGGCACACCGTGATCCGGGCATCGAGCGCGGACAGTTCCGACGATGCACCGGCCAGGCGCGCCACGTCGGCGGCCGAGCGGGCTACGGGTGTTGCGGCAGTAGCGGGGTCATCGGGCCATCCGGTCCCGGGAGGGACCGGGGAGTCGAAGAACGCTCTGGTGATGGGGTGCGGATCGGCCATGTCCTCATTGTGAGCGCGTCGAGCGCACCGTGGGCCGGCTTCCGTCACCGGTGAGGAGCCGGCCCACTCATCGCCAGGTGGCCCCGGAGGGGCCGCCGGCGAGCCGCATCCCCCTGGGGTCGCGCACGAAACCGGCCTCACGCAGGAGGTCGCTCACGGCCGGCGCCAGCGCGGTGACCCCGTTGAGGGACTCCACCACCGTGCGGCGCCTGACCGCCGCTGCCCCCTGGCGCGCGAACGTCGCCTGCCTGTCGGCCGCCAGCGCGGTCAGGGCGCGTTCCAGCTCCTCGTGCGCGGACGTGTAGGAGATGAGGACCTTGAGGTTCTCTGAGGCGTAGAGCACCGGGGCGCCACCCAGCACGACGACGCTTGCCCCCTGGCGCCGGACCGGCGGGCCGCTCGTCTCCTCACCGTGGCCCCCGGCCGACTCGCCGAGGCCAGCAGGTAGCACCGGCTCGGGCCACGGCACCCCGCGCCCGACGAGACAGGCCGGGTCCTTGAGATCGAGCACGACCGGTGTCTCCGCCGCGCCGGCGGGGCCGGGGGTGAGGGACCGCAGCCGCTCGACGCTCTCCCGCTCGGCGAACTGCGCCGGCCCCAAGCCTTCAATGAAACTGCCACGCAGAACCACCCCGGTCTCCTCCATGCGCCGCAGCACCGGCATGAGCGGCCCGAGCCCTCCCGCGCCGCCGAAGGTCAGGGCGAGGTCGCGGGAGACGACCCCGTAGCGGTCCAGCAGTGACTCCACCTCCGCGATCGCCCGCTCCTCATCGCCCGCCGAGGCGGAAGACAGCCTCACCCAGGAGGTGGAGGCCACCACGGAGGACAACCGCCCGGCCACCGTCACCTCCCCGGCGCGCGGCATCCCCATCATGAGGCGACGGCCCCGGCGGCTGCGCACCCGCCGTGAGGGCGGGGCAGTGCGCGTCCCGGCCGCGGGCACCAGCACCCGGCGCACCGGTTCGAAGGAGCGGCCCGTGGCGGCCCCCTCACGAACCAGCCTCCAGAGCTCCTCCTCAGTGACTCCCGTCTCCCGGCCCGCCGCTGCCTCCGGCTCACCCAGCGCGATCGCCTCCCCGGCGATCGGCGCCAGGGCGGAGTCGGTGGGGAAGAAGGCGATCTCGCCCGGCGCGGGGACGTCCTCGGCCCCGCTCCTTACCCGGGCCGCACCGGACCGGGACGCGGCGTCGCCGACGGGCCGCGCCTGCCAGACGACCTCCCCGGTGGCGATGAGTTCATCGAGCATGGCCGGCCGGTAGTCGGCCACGCGCGCGGGCAGCACCACCGACTCCCACAGACCGGCCGGCAGCCACACACCCTCCAACGCCGCCAGGGCCTCCGCCAGGGCATCGACGCCGCCGCCCGGGTCATCCAGGCCCGCCCGCTCCAGCACGAGACGCTGGAGAGCCGAGGGTGGCACTGGTGCGACGGCGGCCCGCGCCCGGTCCAGGGAGCGGTGGCGCACCCGGGTCAGGACCGCCGGCTCCATCCATCCCGCCGCACCCAGGTCCACGAGGGAACCATCCCCGGCCAGCTCGGCCAGGGCTCCCTCCGCCACCGCCGGCCCCAGCCCAAAGGCCTGCGCCACGCGCTGCGGTGTCACGGTCGTGTGGGTGCGTGCGTAGCGCAGAAGCAGGTCGTTCAGCGGCGAGCGGGCCGCCGCCCTCCGCTTGACCGCGCCACCGGCCCCGGCCTGCTCCAGCGCCCAGTCGGGGACCTCTGCTCCCAGGGCCCGCTGCAGATCCGGGACGTCCTCGACCCGGGCCCACAGCTTCCGCCCGCCGACCCGCACCGCGGCGGCTCGGCGAGTCCCGGCCAGCTCGGCAAGCGCCCGCCCGACCGTCTGCTCGACCTTGCGCTTGTCCCCACGTTCGACGTCGTCGCCGTCGCCTTGCCCGTCCTCCCCCGGCTCCTGCCCGCCGACGTCGGTGCACCGCGCAGCCAGCTCGGCCGCGCTCAACGGGCCCAGCTCACGCAGAAGATCGGCGATCCCCTCGGCGTCGGCGCGCACCCGCCTGCCGGGGGCCAGGTGCTGGAGCTCGGCCTCCACCTGAGCCAGGACCTCGTCGTCGAGCAGCTCCGCGACGCCACCGTCGCCCAGCAGGGCGTCGAGTGCCTTGGGGTCCAGGGAGAGCAACTGGGCCCGGCGCTCGGCGTGGGGCAGATCCTCCTGGTAGATCAGGGTGCTCGCGTACCCGAACAGCAGCGGGTGGGCGAAGGGCGACGGCTCACTGGTGACGGCCTCGACGACGCGCACCCGGCCGGAGATGAGGCGCTCCATGAGGTCGGTGAGCGCGGGCAGGTCGTAGTACTGCTGGAGGCACTCGCGCGCCGCCTCCACGCTGACGGGGAAGTCCCGGAACTGGCGGGAGGCCTCGAGTAGCTGTCCGGCCTTGACCCGCTGCAGCCACAACGGCGTGCGGCGCCCCGGGCGGGCGGCGGGCATGAGGAGGGCTCGGGCGGCGCACTCGCGGAACCGGGCCGCGAACAGTGCCGTCGTCTCGATCCGGCTGCGTACCAGGGAGGAGATCTCCGCGGCGTCGAAGGTGATGAGCCCGGCCCCCGGGAGACCGCCCTCAACCGGTGGGATCTGCAGGACGATGCCGTCGTCGGCCACGATGGTCTGCGGGCGCACCCCCAGCAGCTGGTGCACCCGCTCCCGGATCGCCATCGCCCAGGGCTCGTGGACGCACCGACCCAGCGTGCTGTGGACGATGATCCGCCAGCTGCCGGACTCGTCCTCATAGCGCTCCAGGACCAGGGTCTCATCCGTCGGCAGGGCGCCGGTGGCTCGGTACTGCTCGCGCAGCAGCGCCAGCAGGTTGCTGCGGGCATGAGCGTCCAGCCCCGCCTCCGTGAGCCGCTGCCGCAGTGCCCGCTCGCCCTCCGACTCCCCGGCTCCCGCCTCCGACGGCAAGGAGTTCTGCGCCTCACGCAGGAAGACGCCCTTGGCGAGCCCGGTGGCCGCAGGCCTGCCCAGCCCCTCGCCCTTCCAGAACGGCAGGCGGGCGCTGCGCCCCTCGGCCGGGTCGACGACGACACGGTCCCCCGTGATCTGGCGGATCCGCCAGCTCGACGTCCCCAGCGTGATGATGTCGCCCGGGCTGGACTCGTGCACCATCTCCTCGTCGAGCTCCCCGACCCGCCGCCGCCCGGCATCCTGCGCCCCCTCGGGCAGGACGACGGGGAACATGCCCCGGTCCGGGATCGTTCCTGAGGAGGCCACCGCCAGCCGCTGCGTGCTGGGGCGGGTACTGAGTTCACCGGTGGCGCGGTCCCACACGATCCGCGGCGAGAAGTCCGCCAGATCCGCCGAGGCGAAGCCGCCGGCCAGCAGCTCCAGGACCGAGTCGAAGGCCGGGCGCGGCAGCGAGGCGTAGGGGGCCGCCCGCCTGACGGTGGTGAACCAGGCCTCGGCCGTCAGCCCCTCCGCCACACTCACCGCGGCGACCGTCTGCTGGGCCAGCACGTCCAGTGCGTTGGAAACCAGCTCGGTGCGCTCGATCGCCCCGGCACGCATCCCCTCGGCGGCGACGACGGCGTCCACCAGGTGAGTGCGCTCCACGGGGTAGATGACGCCGCGCGGCCTCCCGCCCACCCGGTGGTCGGCGCGTCCCACCCGCTGCAGGCCCGCCGCGACCGACGGGGGCGGCGCCACCTGGAGCACGAGGTCGACCGAGCCGATGTCGATGCCGAGCTCGAGGGAGGCCGTGGCCACCACGCACCTCAGCTCGCCCGCGGCCAGCTCCCGCTCCACGCCCAGACGCTGCTCCTTGGAGACCGACCCGTGGTGTGCCTTGGCGAGCACCGGGGCGCCCGCCGCCAGGGGCTCGGTGTGCGAACCGGTTCCCATCTCCCAGGACTCCCGGTGAACCGGCGCCTGCGGCGCCGGCGCCACCGCCCCGAGACGCGCGGCATAGGCCTCGTTGAGGTGCGCGGTGAGCCGCTCGCAGGCGCCCCGGGAGTTGACGAAGACCAGCGTCGTGCGGTGAGCCAGGACCTGGTCGAGGATCGCGTTCTCAAGGTGCGGCCAGATCGAGGCCGACACCCGGGCGGACACCCCCGCACCGGGCCCGTCAGCCCGCCCCGCTGCCATGGCCCGGACCAGCGCCTTATCGGAGCGCCAGGCCTGCGAGGACCCCGATCGCCCGAGCCCGGAGGGCCGGGAGCCGCGGCCGCCGCCCGCGCTCGTGGGGGCTGCCAGGGCCCGCTCCATCCGGGTGCGCCGGTCCGAGATCGCCGGAATGCGGGCCATGTTCTCCACCGGCACGGACACTGTGACCTCCGGTGTCGCCCGGCCGTCGTCGGAGATGATCGTCACCGGGTGCGGCCCGCCGAGGAAGCGGGCGACCTCCTCCGACGGCGAGACGGTGGCGGACAGGCCGATGCGCTGCGCCGGCCGCCCCAGGAGGTCATCGAGGCGCTCCAGGGACACGGCCAGGTGCGTGCCGCGCTTGGAACCAGCGAAGGAGTGGATCTCGTCGACGATGACCGTCTCCACCGTCCGCAGCGTCTCCCGCACGGCGCTGGTGAGCATGAGATAGAGCGACTCCGGCGTTGTGATGAGGATGCTGGGCGGGTGGTTGCGCAGCCGACGACGCTCCCGCGCGGGCGTGTCCCCCGAGCGCACCCCCACCGAGATCGGGCGGGTGGGGCCGACGGCGCGGATTCCCGCCAGCGGCCGGCGCAGGTTGCGCTCCACGTCCGCTCCCAGCGCCTTGAGCGGGGAGATGTAGAGGACCCTCACGCCGTCGGCCTCAGCCCGGGCACCCCCTCCTGCCGCCTCGGCCCCCTGTTCCTCCGCGGCCGGCTCCCGCCCCAGGCGGTCGATGGCGGACAGGAAGGACGCGAGCGTCTTGCCCGAGCCGGTAGGGGCGATGACCAGGGCGTTCTCACCCCGGCCGATCGTGGCCCAAGCTCGCTCCTGCACCGAGGTGGGGCCGGTGGGGAAGGCGTCGAGGAACCAGGTGCGGGTGGCCGAGGAGAATCCCTCCCAGCCCGGCTCGTGCGGACCCGCGGCGGCGGCCGGGTCCCCTGCTGCCTCGGTCACGGCCATCACCTCCTCCCGTCTGGTCTCACCGACCATCCTTCCACGAGGTTGTGACAGTAATTCCGGGGTCTAAGCGATGGGGCGAGTGCCGGCGGGAGCGGTGACGGCAGCGCTCAGTTTCGCTCAGCGCGTGATGATCTGGAAGAATGCCGCCGTGAGCACACGTACCTCGACGAAGTCCTCATCTTCGTCCTCGCCCAGTCAGGTCTCTCGACTGGATCGGTTCTTCCACATCACTGAACGCGGTTCGAGCATCTCCCGAGAAATCCGTGGCGGCATCGTCACCTTCTTCTCGATGAGCTACATCCTCGTCCTCAACCCCGCGATCCTGTCCAAGGCGAGCCCCCCGGGAACCGAGGCACAGCTCGCCGCCGGCACCGCCTTCGTCGCCGCGGTCATGACGATCCTCATGGGCGTCGTCGCCAACTACCCGATGGCCCTGGCCGCGGGCCTGGGGATCAACGCGATGGTCGCCTACACCCTCGTGGGCACCCAGGGCATGACCTACGCCGACGCCATGGGCCTCATCGTCATCGAGGGCATCATCATCCTCGTCCTCGTGCTCACCGGTTTCCGGGAGGCCGTCTTCAAGGCCGTCCCCGACCAGCTCAAGACCGCGATCTCCGTGGGCATCGGCCTGTTCATCGCGCTCATCGGCCTGGTGGACGCCAAGATGGTGCGCCGCGGCGGCACCCCCCTGGAGCTGGGCCTGGGCGGCTCCCTCCAGGGCTGGCCGGTCCTCGTCTTCCTCTTCGGGCTCTTCCTCATGGTGGTGCTCCACGTGCGCAAGGTCCGCGGCGCCATCCTCATCGGCATCGCCTCGGCCACGGTCCTGGCCATCATCATCGACGCCGTCACCCACCTGGGTCCCTACAACGACGAGACGATGCCCGGTCCCGACAACCTCACCGGCTGGTCCCTGTCCGAGCCGCGCCTGGACGGCTTCCCGGTGGACCTGCCGAGCCTGTCGACGCTGGGCCACTTCAGTCTGCTGGGCAGTGTGCACAAGGTCGGGATCGTCTCGGTGATCCTCCTGGTCTTCTCCCTGCTGCTGGCCGACTTCTTCGACACGATGGGCACCATGGTCGCCATCGGTGCCGAGGGCGACCTGCTCGACGAGCACGGCAACCCGCCCAAGACGCGCGAGATCCTCGTCGTCGACTCCCTGGCCGCCATCGCTGGTGGTGTCGGGGGCGTCTCCTCCAACACCTCCTACGTGGAGTCCGCCGCGGGCGTGGGGGAGGGGGCCCGCACGGGCCTGGCCTCCGTGGTCACCGGCTGCATGTTCGCCCTGTCCATGTTCTTCGCGCCGCTGGTCAAGATGGTCCCCTACGAGGCGGCCACCCCGGCGCTCGTCGTGGTCGGTTTCCTCATGATGATGCAGGTGACCGATATCGACTGGAAGTCCCCGGAGATCGCCCTGCCGGCCTTCCTGACCATCATCATGATGCCCTTCTCCTACTCGATCACCAACGGGATCGGGGCCGGCTTCGTGTCCTACCTGGTCATCGAGGTGGCGCAGGGCCGGGCGCGGAGGATCCACCCGCTCATGTGGGTGGCCTGCGCGATGTTCGTCGTCTACTTCACCCTCGCACCCATTAAGGCGATCCTCGGCGTCTCCTGAGGAAGGGCCGGACGGCGCGTGGGCGGCGCCGTCCGGCACCGCACGGGCGCTCCTTGCCCCGCCCCACGTCGTCACCACGTCAGGACATGACCCGCATGACCTCACCGCGCCGCCCCGGCGGTGGCATCTTCGCCTCCTTGAGATTCCACAACTACCGGATCTGGTTCCTGTCCGCCCTCGTGGCCAACACCGGGACCTGGATGCAGCGTGTGGCTCAGGACTGGTTGGTGCTGCGCGTCCTCACTGACGACTCCGCCTCCGCCACCGGTCTGACCACGGCCCTGCAGTTCCTCCCCATGCTGCTGCTGTCCGCCCATGCGGGCCTCGTCGCCGACCGGGTCGACCAGCGAAGGTTCCTCATCCTCACCCAGAGCGCCATGGGCCTGGTCTCCGCGGTCCTCGCCGTTGACGTCCTGGCCGGCACCGCCCACCTGTGGCACGTCTACCTGGCCGCCTTCCTCACGGGCGTCGCCGCCGCCTACGACGCCCCCGCCCGCCAGACCTTCGTGGCCCGGATGGTGCCCGCCGAGCACCTGTCCAACGCCGTGGGCCTCAACTCGGCCTCCTTCAACGCCGCCCGCCTCCTGGGGCCGGCCCTCGCCGGCGTCGTCATCACCTGGGTCGGCGCCGGCTGGGTCTTCGCCGTCAACGCCGCCACCTTCGTCTTCCCGGCCGTGGCGCTGGTCGCCATGCGCGTGAGCGAGCTGGTGGACATGCCCCGTGCCCGCCGCGCCGCCGGCCAGCTCCGCGAGGGCCTGACCTACCTGCGCGGCCGTACGGATCTCGTCGTCATCATCGCCGTCGTCGCCGTTGTCTCCATGCTCACCCTCAACTTCCAGGTCACCATGGCCGCGATGGTGCGCACCGTCTTCCACCTGGAGTCCGACGCCTACGGCACCGTCTCCTCAGTCTTCGCCGTCGGCTCCCTCTCCGGTGCCCTGTGGGCGGCCCGACGTCGCAACCCCCGCCCCCGCACCGTCGTGCTGGCGGCCCTCGCCCTAGGGGTGTTCACCCTCCTGCTGGCCGTCATGCCCACCTACCCGACCTTCATGGTCATGACGATCCCGGTGGGTCTGTGCGTCCTGACCCTCTTGACCAGCGCCAACCAGACCGTGCAAATGACCACCGAGCCCTCCATGCGCGGGCGGGTCCTGAGCATCTACATGATGTTCTTCCTGGGGTCGACGCCGCTCGGTTCCCCGCTCATCGGCTGGGTCGCCGACACCTGGGGGCCGCGCATGGCGATCGCGGTCGGTGGTCTGAGCGCCGTCCTCACCGCGCTGGTCGCCGCCGCCTGGAGCTACAGGCACTGGAACCTGTCCCTGCACTACTCCTCCCCCCGCCCCTACCTCCGGGCCGCGCCTAAGTCGCCGACACCACCGAAGCCGCCGCAGTCCCCGCAGCAGACCCATGCCGACGACGCCGATTAGCGCCGACCGACACCCACCGGACGCCGCATCACACCGCACGACCGGACCGCACCGGGTACCGAACGAGTAATACGTACGCTACCCGTGGCGCATCTCCCCGGCACTGGGGAGTCCTCCCCAGCCGAGGATCGGCGCGCTTTCAGACGGTACTGGCCCGCGTCACAGGATGCCGCCTATCCTGGCGAGGAACGCGGTTCGGTGAGCGAGCCCTTCCGAAGGCATCGAATGTCCGCGGTAACCCACCTCAAGCAGGAGCCCACCCCATGACCGAGCTGATCGACACCACCGAGATGTACCTCAAGACCGTCTATGAGCTTGAGGAGGACGGCGTTCCCCCGCTGCGTGCCCGCATCGTCGAGCGTCTCGACCACTCGGGCCCCACGGTCTCCCAGACGGTGGCGCGCATGGAGCGTGACGGCCTCATCAAGGTCGCCGAGGACCGCTCCCTGGAGCTCACCGATGAGGGCCGCAGGCGTGCCACCGACGTGATCCGCAAGCACCGGCTCGCTGAAAGACTGCTGCTGGACGTCATCGGCATCGAGCGCCGATTCGTCCACGACGAGGCCTGCCGCTGGGAGCACGTCATGAGCGAGCAGGTCGAGGAGCGCCTCGCCGACATTCTCGACGACGTCTCCACCGACCCCTTCGGCAACCCCGTCCCGCCGCGGACCGCGGAGCACCCGCGACCCTCCGCCGATGAGGTCAGTGTGGACCGCTTCGCCGGACGCGACACCGTCACGGCCGTCATCAGCCGCATCGGGGAGCCGATCCAGGCCGACGCGGAGCTCCTCGCCGGCCTCGAGGACGCGCAGATCGTCGCCGGGGCCGAGGTGGAGCTGCGTGTCAGTGCCGGCGGAGTGCGCCTCGTCGGGTCCTCCGGTGATCCCGTCGTCCTGGCCGACGACGTTGCCCGCCACCTCTTCGTGCGGCGCTGAGCGCCGACGCTCGACCTGCCTGTCAGCCCCCTCAAGGAACCCTGAAAACACCCTGTGCAGGCAGGGGGTTCAAGGGTGTTATCTGTCTCAGGAAGTGAGATGCGTGGGGTCCGCCTCGGTGACGGTGTGACGGCCGTCCAAACTCCCTCGCTGTGGGGTCCCATAGTTGCTGGGACAGAGGGCCTATGTTGAGGTTCCGTCGAGGTCCATGCAATTTTTCCGCGTCATCTCGCGCTTTTCCGGTTCTTGTTGCGAGCGCGCCGATGGACTGAGGTCCCTGGGGCAATATGGATAAAAGCGAGAAGTGCTTCATAGTGCTTCGGCTCACAAGAGTGTGCGACAACTGGCCGTGACGAAGCGTGGGTCTGTCATGTAGCGTTCAGGTCGTTGCCGCAGACAACCGTCTCGGTGATGTCTCGGATCGGGGCTTAGTCCTGCCGCTCGGTCTGAGGCTCGTGGAACCAACAACTCAAGTGGCAGGAACGGGGGAACCAACTACCGGTCGCCCAGGCGAACAGCCGAAGCGGCCTTGGGGTGAAGCCCGCATCTGCGGGCCGGGCGTCTCCAGTCCGAACCCGACAGCTCACCTCGTCGGCTCAACAGGAGAAAGCATTCATGTCCTCACGCACCACCGCACGTCACCGCAAAGCCACCCGCGCCCTTACCCCACTGGATGACTTTGCTCCCACCGCGCGCCGCGGTCTGGCTGTCGCCGCTTCGTCCGGCCTCGCCCTGACCATGATGGCTTCGGGAGCCAACGCCGCCGGCCACACCGAGGTCACCTCCTCCGGCACCATCGAGGCTTCCGGCGTGACCCCCGGGGTCGGCATCTTCGCCGCCAACGCTCGCGAGGCCCTGGCCGCCCGCCAGCAGGTCACCATGTCTCAGGTCAACTGGGTCACCGAGGCTGCTCCTGAGGTGGAGGCTGTCGCCCCCGCCCCTGCGGCTCCTCAGGCGCCCGCCGCTCCCGAGGCCCCCGCTGCCCAGGCCGAGCAGACCTCCTCCGAGGCCGCCGCCCCGGCTGCTGCTGACCAGGGCACTGACTCCGCTGCTGCCGACACGCAGGCCGCTCAGGCCACCCCGGCCGCTGCGCCCGCCAGCACCTCCAACTCCTCTGTCGTGGCCATCGCCATGCAGTACGTCGGTGCCCCCTACGTGTGGGGCGCCTCTGGCCCGAGCGCCTTCGACTGCTCCGGCTTCACGCAGTACGTGTACGCCCAGGTCGGCATCAGCCTGCCCCGTACCTCCTCCGAGCAGGCCGTGTCCGGCACCCCGGTGTCCGCCGCTGAGGCCCAGCCCGGCGACCTCGTCACCTGGCCCGGCCACGTCGGCATCTACGCCGGTGACGGCAAGGTCATCGACGCCGGCAGCGAGGACACCGGTGTGGTCTACCGCGACCTCTGGGACTCCCCGAGCTTCGTCCGCGTCGGCTGATACCAGACGCTGAAGTCTTCACCGTGAGGGGTGAGCGTCATCAGGCGCTCACCCCTCACGGCGTGTCAGGAGGGTGGGAGCCGGTCAACGCCGATCAATGTCGGTCAACGGGGCGTCTCAAAGGAGCAAAACGAGGACAAGCCCTTCATGTGGTGGTCCCCACACCCCTTTTCGGGGCAGAATGTTCCTAGGGTCGTAGACCGTGATCTCGAGAAAGGGCAGATCCCATGACTGATGACAATGTCGTCCTCGTTGGAGTCGATGGTTCACCGGAGTCCCTGGCGGCAGTGGACTGGGCCGTGGCGCGAGCTGAGTGCCAGGGTTGGCGCGTCCACATCCTGTGCGCCTACTCCCTGCCCTCCTTCACCACCGCCTCTCTCGACGGCGGCTACGCGGCGCTCGATGACTCGGCCATCAGGTCCGGTGCCCAGGCCGTCATCGATGAGGCCGTCGAGCGCGTCAAGAAGTCCGGCGTCGCCGTCACCTCCTCCCTGGAGACCGGGGACCCGGCCGGGGTCCTCGTCGACCTCTCCGAGGAGGCGACGCTGGCCGTCGTCGGTACCCGGGGCGGTGGCGGCTTCGCCGACCGGCTCCTGGGAACCGTCTCCTCGGCCCTTCCCGCGCACAGCCACTGCCCGGCCGTCGTCGTGCCCCAGCACAACGAGGGAGCCGACTACACGCCGGTACGCCGCATCGTCGTCGGGGTCGACGGCTCCTCCTCTGCCCGCCGGGCCCTCAAGTGGGCCGTGACCGAGGCTGAGGCGTGGGGCGCCGAGCTCACCGCCATCGCCGCCGTCCCGATGGCCTCCGGGGCCGGGGCGTTGGCCTGGCTGCCGGCCGCGGTCGACCGCGAGCAGGTCCTGGCCGACGTCCGCTCCGGACTCGACCGCGCCATCAATGAGGCCCTCGAGGGCCACGAGGGCGTCACGGTGCGCCGCCACGCCCTGGACGGCAATCCGGCCGAGCTCCTGGCCGAGTTCTCCACCGCCGTGGACCTCATCGTCGTCGGCTCGCGTGGGCGCGGGGGCTTCTCCGGTCTCCTGCTGGGTTCCACCAGCCAGGCCGTCCTGTCCCACGCATCCTGCCCCGTGCTGGTCGCGCCGACGCACCACGCCAAGGGGGAGCGGCGCACCTCGCGCACCTCCACCCCGTGGGGTCGGGCCTGAGGCCCCACCCGCCGCGGCGAGCACACCTCCGCTCGCCGCGGCGCCACCCCGTGGCCCGTGTGGTCATGGCTGGGGCGATCCGCTGGTAGTCTTCCCTCCAGGCCCTCGTAGCTCAGGGGATAGAGCACCGCTCTCCTAAAGCGGGTGTCGTTGGTTCGAATCCAATCGAGGGCACTGACACCTTTCCGCGTCATCGCGGGCGTCAGCACCTCACCCGGTTCTGGCGCTCCCTCCCTTCACATCGGATCGCGTGTGCCATACGTATGTGGACTCTGGTTTTCGCCTGGAATCTCAGGGTTTTGCGCTGCGCTCGTCCAGCATGGAGACCAGTCGACGCTCCTCGTCAGTGCTCACTAGGTGCAGGTATGCCCCTGTGGTGGTGACGGAGGCGTGACCCAGCCAGGCGCTGACGGTCGCCACGTCGACGCCCTTGCGCAGCCACTCGCATGCTGCTGTGTGGCGAAGATCATGGATTCGACGGCCGCCGCTGATCTCGTCCCACCGCACCGACCGTCTCATGTTGCTGCGGTTGAGCGGACCGCCCCGCGGGGAGGTAAACACAATGTCGTCTGGCTTCAGGCCACGCAGGCGCCGGCTGATGATGAGCGCAGGGCGTTGCATGAGTGGGACCTTGCGGACCTTCCCGCTCTTGGGTGCCTTCTCCGGGAATCCGTCGCTAGCGCTTCGCCTCACGCGCAGAGCGGTGGCGAGGCCATCGTCGTCGATCACGACGTCACGGGCACGTAGCGCCCTGAGCTCACCCCACCGCAGGCCCGTGTAGGCCAGCACGATAATCACGTCCCCGTACGGGCCTTCTGGAGCCATCGTCTCGACCTCCCGCCACGAGAACGGGTTAGTCGCTGCCCCGATGGCATTGGTTCTCGGAATCCTGATGCCCCGGACGGGGTTGCGGTCGACGACAGCAAGTCCCTCGAGCCACGAGAAAAAGGCAGCAACAGTAATCAGTACACGCTGTTTTGTTCCCGGACTGCCACTGATTGACTTGATCAAACGAGAAATCACTTGAGGATTGACATCGCAGACACGGTGGGCGCGCAGCCACGCGGGCAGTGACGCGCATACCCCTTCGTCCCGTTGCAGCGTCGACGCGGCCACAACTTCACGGCGGTGCTCCAGGAAAAGCGGCAGCCACTCCTGGACCTTTTTCACCGCGCCGACGACGTCGATTCCCGCGGCCAGCTGACGTTTCATGCGGCGTTCCCACGCGCGCGCATCAACAGGACTGTCGAATGTTCGCGTAGCGATCACAGTTCCACCGTCGTAGATGTAAGCACGCCATTTACTGCCAGATTTTGCGACCGTCATTCGTTCGCGCTTTCCGGGATGAAAGTGTGGATATTCTCTGCAACGAAAAGAATCTGCTCAGAAAGATCCTCACAGTACTGGGCATACACTCGTTCGTGCTCCATCTCATCGGCCACTGCATCGCGCTCGTCAGCACTAACCTTGTCCTGCATGAGCTGAAGCTCGATCTCGGCAGCAATATCCGCGGCGCGCAAGGCCTCGTCGCGCACGGCACTGGCCCTGAGGCGGAGCTGCGCCGCCACAAAGCTGGACACTCCCCCAGGGAGGCCAGCGGCCCGCTTCCTGACCTCAGTCGACGACAAGCGCCGGGTTCTTTTCATCATTCCTGTCTCCTGGTGCTGGCGGCAGTCCATTGAGCGTGGCATCGTCCACCAAGAACGCCCTCACGCGCTGGGGCTTATTTGGGGTAGTCAGCTTCCCGTCCTGCTCCACCATTGTGATGGCATATGCCGCTCCGGGCATTCCCTTCAACTCTTTTTCGGGCTTAATCCCGCCCTCCCACTCTTCGCGGTTAACCAGCATAAGCGAGTCGGGGACTCCGCTGGCCGCCATGATGATCCGCGACGTGAAAAGGTCACGAGCCCGCAGTGCGTCTTTTCTTGGGTCCTGAAGTGCGGCAACGACAGAGATCGATGCGGCACGACCTCGAGTAAGGATCGCGCGCAGGTTCCTGTCAACGCTCTTCTCATCTTTCGTGGAATCCGCCGCATATGTGAGCATAGCCGCCTCATCAATCATCACCACGATCCCAGGATAAGCTGGGCACGGGTCTATATTCGTCACTCCGTCGCGACGCATCGACTCCAGACGGTCATCAAGCAGGGCATTGATCTCGGTGAGCAAATCAGCCGCCTCCGCGTAGGTGCGTGCCCGCTTTTCGAAGATCTGTTTGTAGGCTTCCTGCTCGACTCCGCCTTTCAGGTCGATACCATACATTTTGATGCGACGCGCTTGAATCTGAGGAGTCATCCCTACGGCGATACCACCAAGTACACTGCCCTTCCCGGCACCAGTCATGCCAACGATTAGGGTATGGCCGCCAATGATCGGGATCGTCCACTGCTTGCCGGCCTCGGTGATCCCCACCAGCGCCGACCCCACTGGAGCGCCGGCCGCATCAGCCACCGGATACTCTCTAACCTCAGCGAGCGGATCCGGACCCACGACGACAGTGAGGACCACCCCGGCAGCGTCATCGGGAGATGACTCGGCCGTGACTGGTGCGCCCAGCGCGGATCCCAGCCGCTCCGCGGCTTTGGCCGTCTCAGTGGGAGACATGCTCGGCAGCGAGCGAATAGTGACCTCGAGACCGCGGGGCACACGATGAATTGCTGTGACTTCGGGAACGTAGAGGTCCTCAACGATGTCGTCGCCGATCAGCGCATGATGGCGAACTCGGCGCTCCAGACCGGCAGCTGAGCACGCCGAGATCCAACGCAGCTCCCGCAGATTCCGTAGGACGCGATCGACATCATCGCGCCTCCAGTACGCGACGATGGCCGTTCGGCTGGACCACGGCATCTCACCCGGGCGGAGCGTGGTGCGAATGGGCACACGGTGCCAAGCCAGCCACGACGCAAACGCGCACACCATGACGACAACCACCGCAATGAGAGCGAACGTCCACCGATTCCGCTCCGCAGCGATGAACCCCCAGACAGAGAGTGCCGTGAGGATGGCGGTGACTGTGGTTGCTATAGCCACCGTCAGTTGGCGCTCCCACCGGCGGAGCATCGGGCCACGACGACGGACGCGGCGCCGCCCAGCGTCTGGCTGATCAAAATCTGCTGCGGTGCGCATCAGCGACCGCCCTTCCCGCTTGCGGACTCGTCTGCAAGGAGCTCAACCTTCGGCTTCGAGGGTGTGGACGTCGCAGGGTTTGGAACCTCTATGAGCCTGTCGCAGGTAATGGCCTGGCGCGTCTCAGCGCGATCTCCGAACGACGTCACGGCGTACTGAGTGACCCACACGCGGCCATCCATCCTATAGAAGTGACCGTACTTATAGTTGCCTCGCTCGATGACCGAGATCGTGGTTCGAGTGTCAGGTCCGCCCCAGCGACTCGGGCCGACCACGCCGGTCGCGTACGTCGGTTCGCCAGATGGGGCGAGCTTCGGCGCTCCATCCCGCATGCGAGGCCTGACGTCCTCCACGGTCAAATCCGTGCCCATGCCGGCAAAAATGGCATCAGAGAACTGGGCCGAGTCGTACTCAACGTCAGACAGGTCAAGCATGATGAGCTCCTCGATGTGCCGTAACCGATACAACAGATGTTCGCTTCGTGTACACGATAACCTCCGCCTCGGTGGGCGTCAACCTCGGCACCAATCCCCGTAAAACTGCGAAAAATAGACACATATAAACTGGAGTTAGGTGCTGACCTGTGAGCATGTTCTGATGACCATCTATGCTCATAACCGGTACGATACATGTCGCGCCAGTCACGCCCAAAGCTTTGCGCTGCCTCAAATCCTGAGCGCCGTTCAGGCACATGAGAACTTCCGGCAGGTGGCGATGTTGAGCTGTACCGAAGCTGGCAGATGTCCCGCGGTGCCACTACGAAGCGGCCGTTGAGTGGGGTGCGGTGCCCACATTCTTTAGACGCATACAAGTCCTATGTGATGCTTTGCACAGTTCGCTGGTTCGGTAGCATCGCGGTCATGGATGATCAGCAGCGTGAGAGATGTCGAGCCAGCTGTGAGGCGATGGCCGCGGGGGCGATCGCCGCCGCCAGGGCGCTAGCTGATGGGGAGACTCGACCTGATCAGCCTGACCGGCAGGTCGTCGAAGCTCTGAAGGCGCTGGCGACTGCTCAGACCACCCTCACGGAAACTCAGCGAGCACTCATCAATGCAGCGCTGGATGCGGGCGTGAGTGTGAGGAGGACGGCGGCGGCTGCTGGGCGACCAGTGGTGACGGTGCAAAAATGGCGGAAAGACGCCAAAGAATCAGATTGACCGTAACTTCTCTCTACAGGATCAAGGGGGCCGCCTTCGGCGGCCCCGGTGGGCGGCGCGCTCCTCGCGTCGCGCGC
>NZ_KV789143.1:0-6053 GCF_001807465.1 Actinomyces sp. HMSC08A09
GCAGCCCGCATCCACCGCCGCTCCGGCCGCGTCCGGGGCACCGGCCCAGGCGGCCGGGCCCGAGCGGCCGAACCAGGCGGCCAGTGATAGTCCTTTGGCCCGCACCGGCGCCTCACTTGGCGCGGGGGTACTCGCCCTCGCCCTGCTCGTCGTCGGCGGCTACCTCGTACTGCGCCGCAGACAGCAGGTCGCCTGACGCTGCCTGACGCCGGCTGGGTCGGCTGATACCGGCTGGGTCAGACTGACGCAGACCGCCCCAGGCTGACCCGTAGCGATTTCCGGATCGAGACTCGTGCCCGCCTCCCCACTCGGGGAGGCGGGCACGAGTGCTGTCTGCGGGGCGTCGACGACGGGGCATCACCGGGGATGGTTCGGGCGGCCGGGGCTGTGGGGACTGCGGTCCGCGCCGAGGACGTACTTCCCGTTCGGGGACTGCGTTGTCCTCCGGGCTACTGGGGTGCGCCCGCAGTCGTTTGTCGGAGAACGCAGTCCTGGGCGCAGAAGGACGTCCTCGATAGGGCGGTGGTGCCCGTCGGGCGGACCCTGTTCTCAAAACAACCTATGAAATGTATTGTGAGTCACTCTGGGGTAGACATGAATGTCTGAATGGGCATACTCTCGTGTCTGTTCAGACATTCAGAGTCGAGTGGATGCCCGAACGGGCGTACTGGTTGACGGCACGGACCTTCCAGGAGGTGAACATGCGCATTGAGGACAGGCACCGCCAGATCGTGGAGCAGGTGCGCGGTGCGGGGCGGGTTCTCGTCACCGAGCTCGCCGAGCACTTCGACGTCACCCCTGAGACGATCCGCCGCGACCTGACCGCCCTGGACCGCAACGGCGCCCTGCGCAAGGTCCACGGCGGTGCCATCCCCGCCCCCGCCCTGCCGGAGACCGGCGTGACCCAGCGCGAGCAGGTCAACCCCACCGCCAAACAGGCCATCGCCCGCGCCGCCCTGGCGCGGCTCGCACCGAAGCCCGGCACCACCCTCCTCATCGACGCCGGAACCACCACCGGATCGCTCGCCCGCCTCCTGCCGGGCGACACCGACCTGACCGTCATCACCAATTCCGTCCTGACCGCCGCCTGGCTGGCCGGCGCCGGACGCACCCGGGTGCGGATCCTGGGCGGCCAGCTGCGCGGACTCACCCAGGCCGCCGTCGGCCCCGAAGCCGTCGAGGCCCTGTCCACCCTGAGGGTCGACGTCGCCGTCCTGGGAGCCAACGGCCTGAGCGCAGCCCACGGACTGTCCACGCCCGACCCCGACGAAGCCACCGTCAAACGCGCCATGGTGCGCAGCGCCCGCCAGGTGGTGGCCCTGGTCGACTCCACCAAGATCGGCCAGGAGCACCTGGTCTCCTTCGCCTCCCTCGACGACGTCGACCTCCTGGTCACCGACGTCGAGCTCCCGCCCGCACTTATCGACCAGCTCACCGCCACCGAAACCGAGGTACTTGTCGCATGATCCTGACCCTCACACCCAACCCGTCCCTCGACCGCACCGTCTCCCTGCCCGGACCCCTCCAGCGCGGCGCCGTCCAGCGCCTGACCGGCGTCGTCATGGAACCGGGAGGCAAGGGCGTCAATGTCGCCCGCGTCCTGTCCAACGCCGGGCGCGCCGCCACCGCCGTCCTGCCCGCCGCAGAGAACGACCCCATCCTCACCGCCCTGGGCGCCCTTGAGCTGCCCGGCCTCACCGTGCGATCCGTGCCCGTGGCCGGACCCGCCCGCATCAACACCGCCGTCACCGAGCCCGATGGCACCACCACCAAGCTCAACGAGCTGGGGGCGGGCTTGAGCGAGGAGGAGATCGATGCCGTCGAGCAGGCCCTCCTGGAGACCCTCACCCTCACGGGGGTGTCGGCCGGAGCTGACACCCACCACTGGGCGGTCCTGTCCGGCTCCCTGCCGCCGGGTGCACCGGCCAGGTGGTACGCCCGCCTCGTGGGTCTCCTTCGGGAGGCCGCTCCGGGCTTGCGCATCGCCGTCGACACCTCCGACGAGCCCCTGGCGGCCCTGGCCGCCGAGCTGCCCGCATCGGCCCCCGACCTCATCAAGCCCAACGGTGAGGAGCTCGGTCAGCTCGCCGGCCTGCCCGCCGAGCGCGCCATGGCGCTCGAGGAGGGCGCCGTCCAGGGGGACTACGGCCCCGTCGTCGACGCCGCCCGCCTCCTGGTGGGCCTGGGGCTCGGTGCCGTCATGGTGACCCTCGGTCCCGCCGGCGCCGTCCTGGTGACCGCCGACGGCGCCTGGCACGCCACCGCCCCCGAGGTCCCGGTGGTCTCCACCGTCGGCGCCGGGGACTCCTCGGTGGCCGGCTACATCCTGGCCGACGTCAACGGCGGTGACGAGGCCGAGTGCCTGCGCACCGCCATGGCCTACGGCTCGGCCGCCGCCTCCCTGCCCGGAACCACCCTGCCCACGCCCGCCGACCTGCCCGAGCAGGCGGCCGTCGTCACCCGGCTCTCCTGAGCCGGGGAGTCTGGGGATGCCGGGGCTGTGGTCCCGTGAGCCTGCGGCCCCCGCACGCGCCGGCGGCTACCGGCCGCCGAACCGGCTCCGCCACTGACCGTCCACTGACCTGTTCACCACCCGCCCACCGACCCACCGCATCACCACCACCGACCGCATGACCGCCGCCCACCACCCTTGACCACCTGTGACCCGCCGCAGCCCACCGGGCGACGGCACCTCGGACACCAAGGAAGACCATGACCGAGAACAAGCCCCTCATCATCCCCGAGCTGGTCGCGCTCGACGCCGACGCCGGCCCGGGCAAGGAAGACGTCATCGAGTTCCTGGCCGCCACCGTGGCCGGCGCGGGCCGGGCCTCCAGCCCCGACGGCCTGGCCGCCGACGCCAAGAAGCGCGAGTCCACCGCCCCCACCGGGATCCCCGGCGGCATCGCCATCCCGCACTGCCGCAGCCCCCACGTCCTGGCCCCCAGCCTCGGCTTCGCCCGCCTGGCGCAGCCGGTCGACTTCGGGGCCGCCGACGGGCAGGCCGCCGACCTCATCTTCATGATCGCCGCCCCCGATGGCGCCGACGACTTCCACCTCCAGCTCCTGGCCAAGCTCGCCCGCGGACTCATGCAGACCGAGTTCACCGACGCCCTGCGCCAGGCCGCCGACGCCGAGGAGATCACCCGCATCGTCACCAAGCAGGTCCAGCCCGAGCTGCTCGACGGCGGGCAGGAGGCCGAGGACAGTGAGGCCGGTAAGGCCGGTAAGGCCGGAAGCGCCGCGGGCTCGGCCCAAGGGGCCGGCGCCGCGGAGTCCAAGGAGGCTGCGGCGTCGTCGGCCCCGGCGGAGGGGCAGACCGTCATCGTGGGGGTCTCCTCCTGCCCCACCGGCATCGCCCACACCTTCATGGCCGCCGAGGCCCTGGAGCAGGCCGGCAAGGACCGCGGCATCATCGTGGCCATCGAGGGCCAGGGCTCGGGCAAGATCGACGCCCTCGACCCCGAGCTCATCAAACGGGCCAGCGCCGTCATCTTCGCCCACGACCTGCCCGTCAAGGGTCGCGAGCGCTTCGCCGGCAAGCCCGTCATCGACGTCGGGGTCAAGGCCGCCGTCAACGACGCCGGCTCCCTGGTGGACAAGGCCCTGGCCGCGGTCGACGACCCCAGTGCCGCCCGTGTGCCGGCCGGCGGCGGGTCCAGCGAGGAGAGCGAGGAGGGCTCCGAGCACTGGGCCCGGCGCCTGCAGCGCTCGGTCATGACCGGGGTGTCCTACATGATCCCCTTCGTGGCCGCCGGCGGTCTGCTCATCGCCCTGGGCTTCCTCCTGGCCGGGTACGACGTGGCCAGCCTCTACGAGAAGATCTCCATCAGCGACTACTCCCTGTGGAACCTGCCCGGCAACGAGTTCGTCCACGAGATCAAGAACTCGGCCGACAACGTCGTCGCAACCGAGACGATCACCGTCTCCCAGTCCGGGCTGCTGCTGTATATCGGGTGGACGCTGTTCCTGTTGGGGCAGGCGGCCATGAGCTTCCTCGTTCCGGCGCTGGCAGGCTACATCTCCTTCGGGCTGGCTGGCAGGCCCGGGATCGCGCCCGGATTCGTCATGGGGGTCGTCGCGGTCGAGGTCGGGGCCGGGTTCATCGGCGGCCTGGTCGGCGGCATCCTCGCGGGCTACTTCGCGGCCTGGCTCGCCGGGCTCAATGCGCCGGCCTGGCTGCGAGGGCTCATGCCCGTGGTCATCATCCCGCTGGGCACCACGCTGGTGGTCGGCGCCGTCATGTACCTGGTCCTCGGGCGGCCCCTGGCCGCCCTCATGACCGGGCTGAAGCACGGGCTGACCTCCATGTCCGGGGGCGGGTCGGCCGTGCTGCTCGGCATCATTCTCGGGCTCATGATGTGCTTCGACCTGGGCGGGCCGATCAACAAGGCCGCCTACCTGTTCGGCACCGCGGGCCTGTCCGAGGCCAGCGCCAGCAACACCGCCCCCTACGAGATCATGGCCACCGTCATGGCCGCCGGCATGGTGCCGCCGCTGGCGATGTCGGCCGCGACCTTCCTGCGCTCGCGACTGTTCACCAAGGCAGAGATCGAGAACGGGCGCAGCGCTTGGCTGCTGGGGCTGTCCTTCATCTCCGAGGGCGCCATCCCCTTCGCCGCCGCCGACCCGCTACGCGTCATCCCGGCCACGATGGCCGGCGGCGCGGTCACCGGCGCCATGACCATGGCGATGCACGTCGGCTCGCGCGCGCCCCACGGCGGCGTGTTCGTCGCCTTCGCCATCACCCACTTCGGTGGCTTCCTCCTGGCGATCCTGGCCGGGACGGTGGTGAGCACTGCGCTGGTCATCGTCCTCAAGGGGCTGGGGCGCAACGCGGACGGCAAGAAGGGCGTTGAGGCGCAGGCCGCGGCTGCTGCTTGATTGAGCGAGCCTCATCGCTGCGTCGTCGTGCGGGGTCCCACCAGGTGCGGGGCCCCGCACGATGTGTGTGAGGAGCGAAGAGGCCGAGTCTGAGGGGCTCGGCGTTCTTCTGCGGGGACGCTTCACGCGGCCGGGGACACACCCCTCCCGCCGGGGACACTCCGCGCGTGCGGGGACAGGAATCCTGTCCCCGACGGCGTCGAATGCCCCTGGCCGTGCGGGAATGTCCCCGGCGGTGCAGGATGTCCCCGGGCGAGGCGACACGCACCCGGCCGTACGGAACTGTCCCCGACGGCGCGGAACGTCCCTGTGGACTGTGCCGCCGCAGATCGAGGATGTACTTTTCGGTCGAGGACTGCGTTCTCCTACAGAAGGTGACGGCTCGGGCGCAGTCGTTTGGGGGAGAAGTACGTCCTGGGCGCAGAACGCAGTCCTCGATGTTCCAGGACGGCTGTGCGGCGCTGTCGGTACCGGTCAGGGCCGGATGCGAGCATGTCGGTCCGTTTTGCCGATATGGGGGTGCGCCGCCTGACGGACCGGGCCTGCCGCGAGGCGCCGTTGTCGAGACCAGTCAGGGCCGGCCGGTGAACCTCGTGGTGGTCTTCACCGTGAGTAAGGGTGCTCGTTGCCCACGATGGACTCGCCTGCCAGTTCCGGGCTGCTCCGGCATAGGCTTCGCGCCATGGCTGCAAGACGACGCATCGACCCCGACGCCGGCGCTCAGGCCCTGCGCCAGTGGGCCCAGGAGCAGGGCACGTCCGACGACGAACCGGCAGGAGCTGGGAGCGGTGCCGACTCCGCCAGTCCCACTGACCGGGCCGCCCGACGTCGGGTGACCGCCACCGCCGTGCGCTACACCCTCGAGGAGCTTGCCGCCTGCGCGCCCGGGCGCTCGGTCGAGGTGCGGGTCCCGCCCTTCGGTGTCACCCAGGCCGTCGCCGGCACCGTCCACCGCCGGGGCACCCCACCCAGCGTCGTCGAGACCGACGCCGTCACCTGGCTGGCCCTGGCCACCGGCCGACTCACCTGGCAGGACGCCCTGGCCGACGGCACCCTGCACGCCTCCGGTGAGCGCTGCGACCTGTCCGCCTACCTGCCCCTGGTCCGGCTCCCCGGGTAAACATCAACATTTTCTTCAAAATCGACCCGGAGCCGCGTCGGTGGGGTCA
>NZ_KV789144.1:0-21275 GCF_001807465.1 Actinomyces sp. HMSC08A09
GACCCGGAGCCGCGTCGTTTCTGAAGTTTTTGTCGGTTTGTTGGTGTCTATGCGTCGGCCAGGAAGTCGCGCAGGATCGTGTCCATCTGCTCGACCTCGATGAGGAAGCCGTCGTGCCCGTGCAGGGAGCTGATGGTCTCGCGCCTCGCGCCCGGGATGCCGCCGGCCAGCTCCTCGGCCTGGGCGGGCAGGAAGAGCCGGTCGGAGTCCACGTCCACCACGAGCGTACGCGCCTGCACCCTCGCCAGCGCCGCGTCGATGCCGCCGCGCCCCGTGCCGACGTCGTGCACCATCATCGAGTGGGTGACGATGAGGTAGGTGTTGGCGTCGAAGCGCGCCAGCAGCTTGCCGGCGTGGTAGTCCAGGTAGGACTCCACCTGGTAGCGCCCGCCCACCGCCGGGTCCTCCTCGCCCTGGTGGCGCCGCCCGAAGCGCTCGTCGAGCTCGGCGGCGCTGCGGTAGGTCGTGTGGGCCAGCGCCCGCGCCAGCCCCAGCCCCCGCACCGGACCCACCGAGTGGGAGTAGTAGTCGCCGTCGAAGAAGAAGGGGTCGGCCACGATCGCCAGCTCCTGCAGGTGGCACCAGGCCAGCTGGTCGGCGGTCGTTGAGGCGCCGGTGGCCACCAGCGCCAGGTTGCGCACCCGCTGCGGGTGGGTCACCCCCCACTCGATGGCCCGGTGCCCGCCCAGCGAGGCCCCGATGACCAGGTGGAAGACCTCGATCCCCAGGGCGTCGGCCAGGCGCGCCTCGGCCTCGACGGCGTCGCGCGTGGTCAGCCACGGGAAGCGCGACCCCCAGGGGCGCCCGTCCGGCGCCGTCGACGACGGCCCCGTCGAGCCCTGGCAGCCGCCCAGGATGTTGGCGGCCACCACGAAGTAGCGCTCGGTGTCGATGGCCCGCCCGGGCCCCACCAGGTCCGACCACCAACCCGGCGTCGGGTGCCCGGGCCCCGCCTCACCGGTGACGTGGGAGTCGCCGGTGAGCGCGTGCAGCACGAGGACCGCGTTGTCGCGCTGCGGGCTGAGCTCCCCCCAGGTCTCGAAGGCCAGGACCGTGTTGGGCAGGACCTCCCCGGACTCCAGGGGCAGGTCCCCGATCTCCAGGAACCGGCGGTGCCCCGGCTCGTCGCCGGGCCGCCAGGCGCCCGTGGGGGAGCCGGCCTTGCGGTCCACCAGCTTGGAGGAGGCCGTCCCCACGCCGTAGGCGGCCGGCTCGGTCTCGGCGCTGCCGCTGGAGACGGGGTAGGAGGAGGACGTGGTCGCACTCATGACAGACCGCCTCAGGCCCCGGCCGCCGCGCTCGCGTCGCCCGCCCCGACGGCCCGGGCCGCCGCCAGGCCGCGCTCGAGGTCGGCCAGGATGTCGTCGATGTGCTCGATTCCCACGCTCAGGCGCACGGTCCCGGCGCTGATCCCGGCCGCGGCCAGGCCGGCGTCGTCGAGCTGGGAGTGCGTGGTGGTGGCCGGGTGGATCGCCAGGGAGCGCACGTCCCCGATGTTGGCCAGGTTGGAGAACAGACTTAGGGCGTCGATGAAGGCCGCCCCCGCCTCGCGCCCGCCGGCCAGGTCGAAGGTGAGGATCGAGCCCGCCCCTCGCGGACAGTACTTGCGGTGCCGCTCGTAGTAGGGGCTGGAGGTCAGCCCCGAGTAGCGCACCGAGGCGACGTCGTCGCGCCCCTCCAGCCAGGTGGCCACCGCCAGGGCGTTGTCCACGTGCCGCTCCATGCGCAGCGAGAGCGTCTCGATGCCCTGGGCGATGAGGAAGGCCGAGTGCGGTGCCAGCGCGAAGCCGAGGTCGCGCTGGCCCTCGGCGCGCGCCTTGAGGATGAAGGCCAGGTTCGCGCCCAGCGGGCTGCCCACGCCCAGGTCCCTGGCGTAGACCAGGCCGTGGTAGGACTCGTCGGGCGTGTTGAAGCCGGGGAAGCGCTCGGGCTGGGCCGCGAAGTCGAAGCTGCCGGAGTCCACGATCACGCCCGCCACGGAGGAGCCGTGCCCGCCCAGGAACTTCGTCGCCGAGGCCACCACGATGTCGGCGCCCCACTCGAAGGGGCGGGTCAGGAAGGGTGAGGCCACCGTGTTGTCCACGACCAGTGGGATGCCCAGTTCGTGCGCGGCCGCCGCGATCGCCTCGATGTCCAGGATGTCGCCGCGCGGGTTGGGGATCGACTCCCCGAAGAAGGCGACCGTGCGCTCGTCGGCCAGCGCTGCCCAGGCCGCCGGGTCGCCGGTGTCGTCCACGAAGCGCGTCTCGATGCCCAGGCGCGGCAGGGTGTGGGTGAGCAGGTTCGTGGTGCCGCCGTACAGGGAGGGTGAGGCCACGATGTTGTCCCCGGCCCCGCCCAGCGTCAGGAGGGCCAGGGTCGTGGCCGCCTGCCCCGACGACGTCAGCAGCGCCCCGACGCCGCCCTCCAGCGCCGCGATCCGCTGCTCGACGATGTCATTGGTGGGGTTGTTCAGGCGCGTGTAGATCGGGCCGAGGTCGCTCAGGGCGAAGCGGGCGGCCGCCTGCTCGGCTGACTCGAAGACGTAGGAGGAAGTCTGGTAGATCGGGATGGCCCGGGCGTGGGCGGGCTCGGTCAGGGGGTCGTGCCCAGCCTGGACCTGCTTGGTCTCGAAGCGCCAGCCCGCCGGGCTGGTGGGGGAGGGGATCGGTTCCGCGCTCTGGGGGGCGGCCTCGGGGGCGGGGTGCTGGTCGGTCATGAGGGCTCCTTGGTGATTCCCAGTGACCGGCGGCGATGTCAGCGTCACGAACGGTGCCTGCCTCGCGCCGGCGGTTGCGGCGCGGTGGTGGCGGCTGCCCGGGGTCCGCTGGGGCCGGCGTCGGAACCGGCCCGGCAGCAGGAGGGGGCGAGGCGTCGTGGTGCTGAGTCGTCCGCCGTCACCGTGCTGCAACTTCTGCGATGGTGCGGGTGAGGGCGGGGACGCGCACGTGGGCCGACGGCGGCGTGCGCGTCAGCTGCGCATTCGCCCCGTGGTGGGGGTGTCCGGCCGAAGGGCCTCAGGACGACGGAACATGCTCCGACTTTAGCGGTTTCCTCCGCAGGTGGTCCAAACGGGCGTCCGCCATGCGGCTGCGGTGAGGGCTCGGCGCGGGCATGGCGTCGGTCCGGCGCCTTTGCGACGCCCCCGTGCCGCGGGGAGGTGACGGCGCGGTCGACCGCCTTTCCTAAGCGACGATCCGGCCGATTAAACCCATACTGACCTGCACAAACGGTCATTTGTGCCGGATGCCATATCGGTCACAGACATATGACGTCGGCCGCAAGCCCCGTCAATGCAGGCACAACCTGCTAACGACAGCAACGTAAGTTACGATTGTGAATAGTGTGAATTCTGTTTTCAGATGGGACCAAAGCGACTAGTGTGGCTTTGTCGCATCCGGGCTGACGCTGCCTGCCGTCTTCGTCCCCTGATCCGCTCCGCGCCCCCTGATTCCGCGGAACGGATCCCGACGGCGGGCCGGCGTCGGTCCCCGGGTGAGGCGTCATCCTCACGTTCAGCCCCATCACGACGGAGAACCCCTGTGAGCCCGATCCCCTCAAGACGGCACGGACACGGTGTCGTCGCCACCGCAGTGGTGGCCCTGGCATGCACCCTGGCGCCGTCGGTGCTGGCCGACCCCGTGGACCAGAGCGACATTGATCGCTCCAAGGCCTCCGAGCGCTCGACCTCCACCTCCATCGCCTCCCTGGAGGCCCGGCTCGCCCAGGAGAGCAGCAACCTGGAGGAGGCCCAGATCAAGGCTCAGTCCGCCAATGAGGACTACCTGGCCGCCGTCGACGAGCTCAACAAGGCCACCAAGGACGCCCAGACCGCCCAGGCCAATGCCGACTCCGCCGCCTCCAGCACTACGTCGGCCCGCTCCGACCTCGGCTCGATCGTCGTGCAGACCTATCAGGAGAGCGGCAATCCGCTCGACCCGCTCACCCCGTACCTGACCAGCGAGTCGCTGGCGGACCTGGCCGACGCCGACGTCGCCCTGACCCGGGCCGGGGAGAAGAACAACGCCAAGGTCCAGAACGTCGAGGCCCTCGAGGCGGTGGCCACGAGCATGCAGACCATCGCCGACCAGAAGGTCAAGGCCAAGGAGGCCGCTAAGACCTCCGCCGAGACCGCCAAGACCGACGCCGAGACCGCCGCCAACGAGGCCCAGAGCGCTGTCACCACCACCCGCACCAACCGCCAGAACCTCATCACTCAGCTGGCCGCGCAGCGCAACACCACCGTCGAGCTCGAGACGAAGTACCAGAACCAGGTCGAGGCCGAGCGCAAGGCCCGCGAGGAGGCCGCCGCCCAGGCCGCAGCCAAGGCGGCCTCGGAGAAGGCCGCCGCCGACCTCGCCCAGAAGCAGGCCGAGCAGGCCGCCGCCCAGCCTCAGGAGTCGGCCCCCGCTCCCCAGGAGCAGGCGAGCCGGCCCAGCCAGGGCCAGCAGTCCTCGGCCCAGGAACCCGCCACCACCTCCCAGCCGGAGCCCGAGGCTGCCGAAGAGGAGGAGGCCGCACCTGCACCTGCACCCGCACCGGCCCCGGAGCCTGCGCCCGCGCCGTCGCGTTCCGGGAGCGCCGCCTCCACTGCCATCAACGCGGCCATGGGCTACCTCGGCACCCCCTACGTGTGGGCCGGGGAGTCGGCCGCGGGCCTGGACTGCTCCGGGCTGACGATGGTCTCCTACGCGGCCGCCGGCGTGGAGCTCACGCACTCCTCACGCGTGCAGTACGGGGAGGGCTCTCTGGTTCCGCTCGACGCCGCCCAGCCCGGGGACCTCGTCTTCTGGTCCTCCGACGGCAGCCAGTCCGGCATCTACCACGTCGCCATCTACCTGGGTGACGACACGATGATCGAGGCGCCGACCTTCGGCATGACCGTGCGCGTCACCTCCATGCGTTACTCCGGCATCATGCCCTACGCGGTGCGCCTCTAGGACTGGGCGGGCAGTACACGCGCTCTCGGCTACCATCCGCGCCGCTCGTTCCTCGCGGCGCTCCCGCCAGACCCGCAGAGATAGTCAACTGCCTTCGAGCACGTATTCCGCCCGCCCCGAATGCCGGGGCGGGCGGTTCGTCAGTCGCGAGCTATGGGGCGGGCAGTTGACGTCAGTGGCCCTCGCGGGCGACTCGGTCGGCCTCGCGCTGGAAGGACTGGCGGATCTCCTCCTCGGCCTCCTCGCGGCCCACCCAGTGGGCGCCCTCGACGGACTTGCCGGGCTCGAGGTCCTTGTAGACCTCGAAGAAGTGCTGAATCTCCAGGCGGTGGAACTCCGAGACGTCCTCGATGTCGGTACGCCAGGAGGCGCGCTGGTCGGCGCTGGGCACGCACAGGACCTTGTCGTCGCCGCCCTTCTCGTCGCGCATGCGGAACATGCCCAGAGCGCGGCAGCGGATGACGCAGCCGGGGAAGGTCGGCTCCTCCAGCAGGACCAGCGCGTCCAGGGGGTCGCCGTCCTCGCCGAGGGTCCCGTCGATGTAGCCGTAGTCGTCGGGGTAGCGCGTCGAGGTGAAGAGCATGCGGTCCAGGCGGATTCGACCGGTCTCGTGATCGATCTCGTACTTGTTTCGGTTGCCCTTGGGGATCTCAATCGTGACGTCGAACTCCACGGGGAGCCTCCTTCGCTCGTGTCTTCAGCTCGTTGGGCGCTGGAGCGGCACCTGGTGGTCGGCGTCGATCCGGCGGGGCGGGTATTGATGGCACTAGTGTGGCGCACGACAGCGCCTGAGGTCGGTAAACGCGTACTCTGCACGTCGGTGCACGGGTGGCAGTAACCTCCTGGGCGCCCCACCTACTTGATATACAGGCCATCCCAGCCTGTCCACAACCCAGTCCGGAGGACGTATGCGCAAGGTCCAGACCGCTGCCCTGACGGCGGCGAGCCTGCTGGTTTTCAGCGGCTACTACAGCCTGGGCGATGCTCTCGACCTGCTGCCCGGCCCGGTGACGGTCGCCTACGCCGACGTCGCCCCCCGGCCCTTCCCGACGCCGGCCGCCCCCAGCGCCAAGACCGCCGCCCCCTCCGGCCTGGACCAGGGGGCTCCCACGCCCTCCAAGGCTGCCCTGAGCGGCTACATCCAGGGTGTGGTCTCCGACGCCGCCCTGACCGGGGGGAACGTGACGGCCTCCGTCGTCGATATCGCCACCGGCGAGGAGCTGCTGGACCGCTCGGCCGCCTCCGGGGTGACGCCGGCCTCCACCAACAAGGTGCTCACCGCCTGGGCCGCTCTGTCCTCCATGGGTCCGGGCCACACTCTGCAGACTAAGGCCGTCCTGGAGGGGCAGACCCTGACCCTCGTGGGCGGCGGTGATGTGCTGCTGGCCGAGAACGAGGGTGACCCGAGCGCCACGGCCGGCCACGCGGGCCTGGGCGACCTCGCCCGAGCCACCGCCGAGAAGCTCAAGTCGCAGGGGGTGACGTCGGTCTCCCTGCGCCTGGACGACACCCTGTTCACCGGCCCCCAGTGGAACGAGAAGTGGGAGGCCGGCAACGAGCAGTACGTGGCCAAGATCCAGCCGATTATGGTGAATGTCTCGGCCACCCAGAACCAGGGCTACCCGGAGGACCCGGCCATGGAGGCCGCCCAGGCCTTCGCCAAGCACCTGAGCGAGGCCGGCATCACGGTCGACGGCGAGCCGACGCGCGCCGCAGCCTCCGGCAGCGCCCGGGAGGTGGCCTCGGTCTCCTCCGCCCCGCTGTCCGACATCCTCTCTGTGTCGCTCAAGACCTCTGACAACACGATGACCGAGGTCGAGGGGCGGCTCGTGGCTGCGCACGCCAAGGAGACCACCGACTTCGCCGGGGCCTCCAAGGCGGTGCTCGCCCAGCTGAGCAAGGACGGCTTCGACACCTCCGGGGTGACGCTCCTGGACTCCTCCGGGCTGGCCAAGGGCAACAAGGTCCCCGCCAGGCTCCTGACCCAGATCATGACCAAGGCCGCCGGAGGCGAGGGCGGCTCGGCCGGGCGCACCCTCATCGCCGACCTGCCCGTCGGCGCCCTGGACGGCACCCTGGGTAAGCGCCTGCATGACACCGCCGCGGCCGGCACGGTGCGCGCCAAGACCGGCTCGCTGGAGCAGACCGCCTCCCTGGCGGGGGTCGTCACCACCGCCGACGGGCGCCAGCTGGCCTTCGCGGTCATGACCAACGGCTTCTCCACCAACGGCGGTGGGGCAACCGCGGCCGCGGCCGCGATCGACAATCACTTCGTGGCGCCCCTGGCCTCCTGCGGCTGCTCGTAAGGGGCGCGGAGGCGTGTTCGGCGCAGCGGCGACAGGCAGGGGCTCAGGCACCCTGGTGAACTCGGCGAGAAAGGTGTCACGGTGACGACCCAGGGCACAGCGGCGGGACTCGTCGACTGGCGGACGGTGGAGCGCCTGACCGCGCTCATCCCGGCGGGCCCCAGCGCCTCGCGCTCGGCGCGTGCCAGCTCGGTGGCGGTCCTGCGCCGCTCCGCCCAGGAGGCACCGGCCTGGGTCGCCAGGATCACCGGCCTGAACCGGGCGGCCCAGCAGGTCGCCGAGACCACGCGGGTCAGCGTTGTCGACCGGGCCGGGCTCGTGCGCGCCTCCAGTCGGGCGCTGCGCGGCCTCATGGAGCAGGTGCCCGCCCCACCGGCCTCGGAGGCGATCCAGCTCGTCGGGGCCGCCGAGGTTGCCGGGGCGATGAGCCTGCTGGCCACCCGGCTCCTGGGGCAGGTGGTGCCCGCGGCCCCGAGCGGGACCCGCGGTCACGGGGCCGGTAGCGCCGGCCCCGCTCGCCCCGTCGGTGGGAGGGACGGCGAGGGGGACGACGTCGTGACGCCCGGCACCGCGCCGGCCCGTGAGGCGACGACGGGCGCTGGCGGGCAGGAGACGGCACCACCGCACCTGCTGCTCGTAGCCCCCAACGTGCTGGCGGTGCGCCGCCAGATGGACCTGGACATGCTCGACCTGCCCGCCTGGGTCTGCCTGCACGAGATGACCCACGCCGTCCAGCTGGCCGCCGCGCCCTGGCTTGGCCCTTACCTGTCGGACTCCATGCGCATGGTGATCGGCGCCGTCGTCGAGGCCGCATACGGCAGTGCCAACGGTGCCCGAAGCGCCGGCGGCGGGAGTCGGCAGGAGCGGGGGAGTCGGCCGCGGCGGGGCCGGGCGGTGCGTCTTGCGGCGCGCGCCGGCCGAGGGCGGGTGCTCGAGGGTCTGATGAACGTCACGGACCGCGCCGAGGTCGCCTCCCTGGCGGCCGCGCTCACCTTCCTGGAGGGGCACGCCGAGGTGGTCCTCGATGACGTGCACCCCAACCGGATGCCCTCGGTCCACCGGCTCCGGGCCGTGCTCTCGCGCAGCCGCGCGGCCGACGGTGGCATCGGCCCCGGGCCCGGATTGGGTTCGCTCCTACTGCACCGGCTCATGGGCCTGGAGGCCAAGGAGGCCCAGTACGCCGACGGCGCCGCCTTCGTGCGCAGCGTCGTGACCCGCATCGGGCACGAGGGGCTCAACGCCGTGTGGGCCGATCCCGAGCTGCTGCCCACGCCGGCTGAGCTCGCCCGACCCGACGTGTGGGTACGTCGCGTCAGCTGACGTGTCAGGCCGGGGCCCGTTGTGGCAGGCTTATGGCGTCGGCGCGGACCGGTGGCCTCCCCGGCCCCGGTGAGCCCGCGCAGCCATGACGACACATGAGGAAGGCAGGGCGTATGGACGCCACGGACATGGGATCGGACCTTCAGCAGGTTCTCATCACCGAGGAGCAGATCGGGCAGCGCCTCGATGAGATGGCCGCGCAGATCGACGCGGACTATGCGGGCCGTGACCCTCTGCTCGTCGGCGTGCTCAAGGGGGCCGTCTACGTCATGGCGGACCTGTCGCGCCGGCTGCACATGAGCGCCCCGATGGACTGGATGGCGGTGTCCTCCTACGGCTCGGGCACCAAGTCCTCCGGCGTGGTGCGCATCCTCAAGGACCTGGACACCGACGTCACCGACCGGCACATCCTCATCGTTGAGGACGTCATCGACTCCGGTCTGACCCTGTCCTGGCTGGTGGGCAACCTGTCCTCGCGCGGCGCGGCCTCGGTGGAGATCGCCACGCTGCTGCGCAAGCCCGACGCCGCCAAGGTCGAGGTGGACGTCAAGTACGTCGGCTTCGATATTCCTACGGAGTTCGTTGTCGGCTACGGGCTGGACTACGCCGAGCGGTACCGCAACCTGCCGTTCATCGGTACGCTGCGCCCTGAGGTCTACGGGGGCTGACTGATCCAGGTCAACCTTGACGCAACCTGGGGGGCAGACGGAAAAATAACGGGATGTGGCGCCTGGGCGCCGTCGTCGGACGGTGGTCAAGGGGCCCCGGAACTGCGATCTTCCCCCTTTTCAAGGTGGTCGGAGTCGCGTACGTTACGTTAAGATAACAACTGTAGGTCGCCGGTGGATGCCCTCTTCCGGCGGGTGACGTGGAAGGACTGTTGGTAACAGTGAAGAAGACTGTGCGTCGACGCGCCCCGAGGCTAGTCGGCCTCGCCGGCGCGGTGGTGCTGTCGTCCTCGCTGAGCTTCCCCATGACGGCTCCGGTGGCGGCCGAGCCGACCTCCGGTGGCACATTTAATACGGTCGCTGAGATGGCGCAGGTCAGCGGGGCTTCCGGCACCCTGACCACCCTCGGTGACGAGGCGCCCGGCGACGGCGGTGGCCTGACCTACGACGTGCAGAGCACGAGTCCCGAGGGTGCGCTGGGTGCCGTCTCGGTCCTGCTGGCCGATGGTCAGTGGGCCGTGCCGCAGGGGTTCCCGGCCTTCCCGAGTGCTGCCGCGGACGGTGCCGCCGCCAACGACGTCGTGACCCGGACCCAGTCCTTCGTCAACGCCGGAGGGTCCCTGGCGTCGGATGCGTCGCGGCCCACGCCGCTGTCGGGCGCGAACGTGCGTGCCAGCGGCTCCGCCCCGTACGCGATCACCTCCTCCGCGCTGGTGGGCATGGTCCTCTCCGGCTGGGACTACTCGCACACCACGTATGCGGCGGACCAGAACACCCAGGTCGGCTACCGGGCCGACGTCGGCCAGGACCTCTCCGGGAGCTGGAAGCCGGACGACCTGGCCGGCTGGTTCCACTCCCAGGGGCGTCTGTGGCTGAACACGGACGGCTCGATCAGCCCCGGGGACATTGTCTTCTTCTCCAACCCCTTGCCCGGGGGGCAGGGCGAGTCCGGCTCTGCTCCCGCCCAGTCCACAGTGTTCGGGAACGTCTACGACGTCGGCATCTACGTGGGCAACAACCAGGTGGTGCGGGCCTCGACCGGCACCGCCCAGGCGCAGACCCTGGACGCGCAGACGATGGCCGAGGTGGCTCTGGTGGCGCGCCCGCAGTGGTCCGCCCCCGCTGGTCGCGCGCCCGCGCCGGCGGATCAGCAGCGCGCCGGCGCTGGTGGCGGCAGTGCGGGTGCCGGGGGTGGCGCTGCGACGCCGGCCCCGGAGGCCTCGGCGTCGGCCTCGTCCCAAGCGAAGCCTCAGCAGGGCCCGGCTGCGGGGGCCCCGTCCTCCAACGGCGGCTCAGTGCCGGACGGCGCGAGCGCCGGCTCGCAGTCCTCGAGCGGGGCTGGGAGCAGCGACCACAACGAGGTCGTGGTGGGTGCTGGTAGCAGCCAGGACGCGAAGGGGCGCACGAGCGCCGCTGAGCGGCCTTCGGCCCAGAGTGTGCGGGAGCGGTGGCTGCCGGTGACGGGTGTGGCGATCGGCGTGCTGTCCGTGGCGGCGATCCTGCTGTCTGCCGGCCTCATCGTCCTGCGCCTGCGCCGCGCCTGAAGCGGGGCGGCGCGCGGCGCGCGGGGCGGCTTGGTCGGCCCGCTCGGCCGGATCTTCCCGGCCACGCCCGGCGCGAACGTGAGCAAGCGCAATGGGACCTTTGCCGTGCTATCCGCTAACGTCTGAGGAATCAGTATGTTGAAGGGACCTACCGCACGATGAAAGATTCTGGGCGCGAGCCCGGCCGCAAGGACTCGGGGAAGCCGGGCAAGGCCGGTAAGAACGACCGCAACAAGCGCGACCGCAAGCTCCGCGACACCCTGGGCAACCCGTTCCTGTGGTTGGTGCCCTTCCTCCTGGTCGTCATCCTCGGCTGGGCCGTCTTCTCCTCGATGTTCGGCTACCGCACCATCGACACCTCCGACGGCCTGACGCTCCTGCGGGACAAGCCGGACACGATCAAGTCGATCACCGTCGTCGACGGCAACCAGCGCGTCGAGCTGGACCTCACCACCACCTACGTCCAGCCCAAGAAGAAGGGCATCGAGTCACGCCCGGTGGGCAAGAAGGTCGAGTTCTCCTACACCGACGCCCAGGCCGAGCAGGTCGACCGCCTCGTGCAGGCCGCCGCCCCCAAGGAGGGCTTCAACTCCGTGGTGCCCACCACCAGCTGGTGGTCCTCCCTCATCCAGCTGCTCGTCCCCGCCCTGCTGCTGGGCGGCTTCATGTGGTGGATGCTGAGCCGCATGGGCGGCGGGCGCGGCGGCGCCATGGGCTTCGGCCGCTCCAAGGCGAAAGTCGGCTCCAAGGAGATGCCCGACGTCACCTTCGACGACGTCGCCGGCGAGGACGAGGCCGTCGAGGAGCTCGAGGAGATCCGCGAGTTCCTCTCCGAGCCTGAGAAGTTCCGCGCCGTCGGCGCCAAGATCCCTAAGGGCGTCCTCCTCTACGGCCCGCCCGGAACCGGTAAGACCCTCCTGGCCAAGGCCGTCGCCGGTGAGGCCGGCGTGCCCTTCTTCTCCATGGCCGCCTCCGAGTTCGTCGAGATGTTCGTCGGCGTGGGCGCCTCGCGCGTGCGCGACCTGTTCGACCAGGCCAAGGAGAACGCCCCCGCCATCATCTTCGTCGACGAGATCGACGCCGTCGGCCGCCACCGCGGCTCGGGAACCGGTGGCGGGCACGACGAGCGCGAGCAGACCCTCAACCAGCTCCTCGTCGAGATGGACGGCTTCGACGCCAACACCAACGTCATCCTCATCGCCGCCACCAACCGCCCCGACGTCCTGGACCCGGCCCTTCTGCGCCCGGGCCGCTTCGACCGGCAGGTCAGCGTCGAGGCCCCCGACATGGCCGGTCGTGCCGCCATCCTCAAGGTCCACGCCCAGGGCAAGCCCCTCAACGACGACGTCGACCTCGAGCTCGTGGCCAAGCGGACCCCCGGCTTCACCGGCGCAGACCTGGCCAACGTCCTCAACGAGGCCGCCCTGCTCACCGCCCGCTCCAACGCCCACCTTATCGACAACCGGGCCCTGGACGAGGCCATCGACCGCGTCATCGCCGGCCCGCAGAAGCGCACCCGCGTCATGCGCGACCACGAGAAGCGCGTCACCGCCTACCACGAGGCCGGCCACGCACTGTGCGCGGCCGCCGGCGCCTACTCCGACCCGGTCACCAAGGTGACGATCCTGCCGCGCGGGCGCGCCCTGGGCTACACGCAGGTCATGCCCCAGGACGACAAGTACTCCACCACCCGCAACGAGCTGCTCGACCAGCTCGTCTACGCCATGGGTGGGCGGGCCGCCGAGGAGATCGTCTTCCGCGACCCCACCACCGGCGCCTCCAACGACATCGAGAAGGCCACCGCCACGGCCCGCAAGATGGTCACCGACTACGGCATGACCAGCGCCGTCGGCGCCGTCAAGCTCGGCACCACCGAGAGTGAGACGGTCCTGGGGCTCAACGCCACCAGCCGCGACTTCTCCGAGCAGGTCGCCGCCACCGTCGACACCGAGGTCCGCAACCTGCTGGACGCCGCCCACCGGGAGGCCTGGGAGATCCTCACCCGCAACCGCGCCGTGCTTGACCAGCTCGCCGAGGAGCTCCTCACCCGCGAGACGCTCCTGGAGAAGGACCTGGAGAGGATCTTCGAGGGCGTCATCAAGCAGCCCGAGCGGCCCCTGTGGCGCAGCGACGAGTCGCTGCCCGTCGTCGAGGCCGCCTCCGCCCCTGGCGGTGAGTCCGACGACTCCCACAACAGCGACGACTTCTGGGGCTACAACCATTGAGCCGGCCCGGGCCCAGGCGGGCCCGGCAGGCGCAGAGAGACAGAGGCTGACCATGAGCTATGACGCCGAGGGCGTGCGGCGGGCGGTGCACGACCTGCTCGTCGCCATCGGGGAGGACCCCGAGCGCGACGGGCTGCGTGACACCCCCGAGCGCATGGCGCGCGCCTACGCGGAGATGTTCGCCGGCCTCGACCAGGACCCGGCCGAGCACGTCGAGCGGGTCTTCGACGTCGGGCACGAGGAGATGGTCCTCGTGCGCGACATCCCCATGTACTCGGTGTGCGAGCACCACCTGCTGCCCTTCCACGGGTCGGCGCACGTGGGCTACATCCCCAGCGAGGACGGGCGCGTCACCGGCCTGTCCAAGGTGGCGCGCCTCGTGGACGGCTACGCCCGGCGCCCCCAGGTCCAGGAGCGGCTCACCCGGCAGATCGCCGACGCCCTCGTCGAGCGCCTCCAGTGTCGGGGAGTGCTCGTGGTGGTCGAGGCCGAGCACCTGTGCATGTCGATGCGGGGCGTGCGCAAGCCCGGCTCCAACACGGTCACCTCTGCCGTGCGCGGCATCATGCGCAACGCCGCCACCCGCTCCGAGGCCATGAGCCTGGTCCTGGGCCGGCGGTCCTGAGGGCTGGTCGGGCCTCGACACCGGGGAGGACCGGTGAAATAGTGGGGCGATGAGTCCCACGTACAAGAGGCTGCTGGTGGCCGTCGATGCCGGGCTGCTGCTCTACTGGGCGGCCGTCTTCCTCAATCTCATTCCCGAGCACCTGCGTTTCAAGGACTACTCCAACCAGGTCATTCAGGCCTGGAACTGGTCCTTCTTCCCACTCGACGTGGCCGCCGCGCTGACTGTCTTCCTCGGCGCCCACCTGACGCGGGTGGGAAGCAGGATCGGGGACCTGGTGCTGACGGTCGGGCTCATACTCACCTTCTGCGCCGGGTTCATGGCGATCTCCTTCTGGTCCTTCTACCGCGACTTCGACCCGCTGTGGTGGGGACCCAACGTCCTGCTCATGATCGTCCCGGCGCTCGCCTTCGGCTCCATGGTCTGCCAGCGGCTCGAGGCCGCGGAGAACCGGGCGTGACGGTCAGGGACGTGCTCTGCCCGTCGACGTGGGGGAGCGCATGCCGCTCAGGCACGCCCACAGGCCGGACCGTGCTCGGTGCGCTGAAGGATCGCGCGGGGGCTACGGGCCACGGCGTGTGCGCCTGGCCGGCTCTCGGAGGCGCCATCATCTCCGAGGTGTCGGCGACCCTCGCCCTGCGCCAGGCCCTGAACCAGCCGGGCTTCTACGTCATGGTTGGGATCGGTTACGCGTTGGCCTTCATCCTCCTGTCGCTGACGCTCAAGGCCGGTATGCCGCTCGGTGTCGCCTACGGACTCTGGGGCGCCCTGGGCGTGGCGCTGACCGCCGTGCTGTCCATGCTTGTCTTCGGCGAGCCGATCACGGTGCTCGTCGCCCTCGGCATCGCGCTCATCATGGCCGGGGTGCTCCTCGTGGAGGTCGGGGCGCAGCGCGCAAGCACGCAGGACAAGGACGGCGAGGCGTCATGAGCGGTCTCTACCTGGTGGCAGCCATCGCCTCCGAGACCACCGGCACACTCTCGCTCAAGCTCGCCTCCGACGGCAGAGGACTGCGATGGTACGGCCTCGTCATGGCCGGCTACCTGGGGGCCTTCGCCCTGTTGACCCTGGCCCTCAAGGAGGGGATGGCGCTCGGTGTTGCCTACGGGATCTGGTCGGCCGGGGGAGTGGCCGTCACAGCAATCGCCTCACGGTTCCTCTTCGGTGAGCCGCTGACCCGCACCATGGTGGCCGGCATCGCGCTCATCATGGCCGGGGTGCTCCTCGTCGAGCTCGGCAGCGCGCACTGACAACGCACCGGAGGTGATCGCGGGCCAGAATGTCCAAAATGGTGACAAAGGACCGCCAGCGCTCCTTGGCCGTCCATATGAACCGCGGAATCATGCGGTTCTCCTTCGTCAGCGTGGGTCCGCTCCGAGCCTTTGTGTCCGATGTGGACACGATCGGCTCGTTCCCGTCCCGCGCGGACCGGCCGAGCGGCCCTCGTGAGGGACGGGGTGTGGGCAGAAGGCTCTCGGCCGGGGACATTCGACATCGACGGGTGCAGTCCACGCGCTTGGGGACAGGACGACCGTCCCCGAACGCGTGACATGTCCCCGGCTGGAGCGGTTGGCACCCGGCCGCGCAGAATGTCCCCGCCGGTGCCTCAGTCGATGGGCATTGGGGATATGGGTTGGAGCGGTATGGAGAAGATGGCGGTCCAGCGGTCGTTGGTGTGGGTGATGTGGAGGGAGCCGCCGAGGGACTCGATGCGTTGCCTGGCCTGAATAAGGCCGAGCTGGGATGAGGTGGCGGTGCTGGTGGCCTGGCCGGGGTCGATGGGGTTGGTGCACATGCACTCGAGGGTGTTGTCGTCGGCCTCGATGGTGAGGGTGGCGGTGCTGGACGGGGGTGTGTACTTGGCGGCGTTGTTGATGAGCTCGGCGATGATGCGTACGAGCTGTTGGCGGACGCCCGGGCCGATGCTGGGGTTGTCGAGCAGGTCGGTGCCCTGGGTGGTGAGGTGGGCGTCTCGGTGTGTGAGGGCTTCCCGGGCGGTGCGGATGGTGTCAGTCAGGGGTGGTGGGGGTGAGGCGGCCAGCAGAAGGAGGGAGTCGTCTCCTTCGGCGGCACTCATGGCTTTGAGGCTGCGTCGTAGCTGTTCGACGGCGGTGCGCACGGGGGTGATGATGGCTCCGAGCTCTTGGTTGAGGCGGGTGTTGTGGGGGTCGGCCAGGCGGGCTTGCTCGGCGATCATGACGGCGTGGCTGAGATCGCGTACGACGGTGTCGTGGAGCTCGGAGACGACCAGGCGCCGTTGCTGGTCGAGCTTGCGCCGGCGCTCCTGCTCGGCGACGTTGGCCTGGAGGCGGTGATGGCGGACAACCTCACCGATCACAGCACAAGGAACACCGATGATGAGCGTTTGGAGTAGCCCTTGAGACCATGCGGATGCGTGTGAGAAGTGGATCAGTGCCGTTGCGAAGGCGAGGACGTAGATCATGTCGCGTCGGAGGCCCCGGCCCAGAAGCATGATGCAAAGCCCCCAGGGCAGTAGCAAGGCTACAGTTCCTAAATCGTACGGGGAACTGGCGGTGAACCAGGCGATGGCCAGGCTTGCGGCTGCTCCCGCGGCGGGAAGCCGGGATGCCAGGGGTAGGCAGGCCAGGCTCAGGGCAGTGACCAGGAGCGCGGGGGCAGTGAGGGGAACGTTTGCGGACACCGGTGAGATGGCGAGGAGGAAGACGGCAACTCCTGCGTGGAGCAGGTGAGTGCGTCGCGTGGGGTGCCACGTGAAGGATGCCTGAGTGTCGAAAGCGGGGAAAGGCATGTTGGCCACTCTCTTGTTGCCGGGATATCGGGAGATGGATTCTGAGGCGGAGGACGACTGGATGACGGAGGCCAGCTGTCGATGGTGTTGACGGTGCCGACGACTGGTTGTGTCGTGCGGGGCTTAATCGGCGCCATCTCAGGTGGCAGGATGCGAGCGCCGGTTACGCAACCTCATCCGACACATCCGGCCTGCGACGCCGGGCGAGTTGTGTGTCCGGGCCGCGACGCCGGGCGAGTCGTGTGTCCGGCCCGCGGCGCCGGGCGGCCTTTCAGGACACTGCCTGGAAGGGGACACTGAAGACCGTGGTCCAGCGGCCCTCGCCCTGGCTCACGCTCAGGCTGCCGCCCAGGGCCTCCACGCGGCGCCGGGCTCCCTCCAGGCCCAGGCCCGAGGAGAAGGCGTCGTAGCCCGGTACGCCACTGCCCGGTGCGCCGGCGCCCGCCCACACGCCGCTCACCTGCCCCGGGAGACCGACGTCGTTGCTCGCCATCGCCTCCAGGGAGCGTCCGTCGGACTCGATGATCAGCCTCGCTCGCCCCTGCGGAGCCGTGTATTTGGACATGTTCGACACCAGCTCGCCCAGCACCCGCAGCAGCTGGAGGCGCACGCCCGGCGGAATCACCGGGATCCCGAGCAGCTCCAGGCCCTCGACCTCCAGGTGCGCCCCCCGCTGCCCCAGGATGGCCGCAGCATCGGCGATCACCGCCTCCAGGGGGCGCGGCGCAGAGGTCGCCTCGATATCCAGTCGCTCACCCCCGCGGATATCACTCATGGCGCGCAGCGCGTGCCGCATCTGCTCCACCGCCGCGCGCACCGCCGTCGTCATCGCGTCCAGCTCGGGCGCCAGCGCCGCGTCCTGGGGATGCGCGAGCCGGGCCTGCTCGGCCGTCATCACCGCGTGGGTCAGGTCCCGCACCACCGTGTCATGCAGCTCGGTGACCACCAGGAGACGCTGGCGCTCCATGCTCTCGCGGTAGGTGTGCAAGGAGCGCTCGGCCTGGTCGCGCGGGCTGCGGATGAGCTCGGCCAGAGTGATGGCCCCGCCCCCGACCACAACCCACCACGCCAGCAGCGAGACCCAGCCCTCACTGGTCTCGCCCCACCGGGCGTCGGCGATCGAGAGCACGAGCGAGAAGACCACCAGGCTGTAGGCGGGCATCCGCGGAAAACCGCGCGCCACGAGGACCGCCGTGCACAGCCAGGGAATGATGCCTGGGGAGATGGGCACATCAGTCATCATCAATGTGCCGGCCCACGCCATCGCGCTGCCCAGCAGGGCCCCCGGCCAGGGGAAGCGGCTGCACAGCGCCAGCGCCAGGCCCCCGACGACCTCGAAGACGATCATGGACGTGTACAGCGGCCACGCCGCCGTGACCGAGAACAGAGTAATCAGCGCGGCCAGGAAGGCGTGCGCCAGGTGCAGCCGCCAGGTCGGCCGCCACGTCGTGTACCGCGTGGGCTGCATCAGATTCGCCGCAACAACTGACACCATCTCACCACCTTCCCCTGAGCTGATCCGGATAATATCCCTCCATGACGGTTCCCAACGTGACTGATGCTCCGGCTGCTCCCTCGCAGGTCCTGCGCGTGGCCATCGTCGATGACGACCCCTTCGTCCTCCAGGCACTGCGGGCCTACCTCAGTTCCGACGAGCGCATCGAGGTGACCAGCACCTTCTCCCGCGCCGCCGACGCCCTGGCCTTCCTCCACAAGATCCGCGTGGACGTCCTGCTCACCGACGTGCGCATGCCTGAGATGGACGGCCTGGAGCTGCTCACCCGGGTGCGCCGCCAGTGGCCCCGCACGGCCGTCGTCGTGCTGACCTCCTTCGACGACGACGAGGCGATGGTGGCTGCGCTGGCCCAGCACGCCAACGGCTTCCTGCTCAAGGACGCGTCGCCCGAGGAGATCATCCGCGCCGTCATCGCCGCCAGCGCGGGCGGGACCACGATCTCCCCGGCCGCCACCTCCCGGCTCGTCACCCGCCACCTGCGCTCCCCGCAGACGGCCCAGGCCCCCGACGTCACCGAGGCCGAGCAGGCGGTCCTCACCCTTCTGTGCGAGGGCTACTCCAATGCCGAGATCGCCGAGCAGCTCGTCGTCGCCGAGTCCACGGTCAAGACCCACGTCTCTCACCTCATGAAGAAGTACGACGTCCCGTCCCGACTCAAACTCGTCGTCGCCGTCCACAAGACCCAGGGGGCCTGAGTCCGCCGTCCCGATCACTGGAGCAGCCCTCACCGCCGGTCTCCTCACTCCTCGGACAGGGCCCTGACCGGCGGCACCGAGGCGGCCCGGCCGGCCGGGCGCACCGAGGCCACCAGGCCCACGGCCAGCGTCACGGCGAACAGGGCGAGCAGCCAGAGGGAGGGGACGTGCACCGTCATGCCCTCGGCGGACTTGGCCATCGCGAGCGTTTCGGAGACGCCCAGCGCCGTCCCCACGAGGAGCCCCAGGCCCCCACCCACGGCCGCCACGAGGACCCCCTCGGTGACGATGAGGCGGCGGATCTCCTTGCGTGAGCTGCCGGTGGCGCGCAGCACCCCGATCTCGCGGACCCGCTCCAGGACCGAGACGTCCGTGATGTTGGCCAGCCCGGACAGGGCGATGACCAGGGCGGCCCCCAGCACCAGGCAGACGATGAGGGCCATCTTCATGATCTGGGCCGACATCAGCTCGACACCGGCGGCATTCCCGCTCACCATGAGCTCCTGGCCCCGGACCGCGGCATGGAGGGCGTGCTCGGTGGCCGGCGTCATGGTGCTTCCGGTGGAGCGCACCCACATGGTGGTGTCGGTGGGGGCGTCCCCGTTGAGGCGCTGCGCCGTCGCCGGGGTGATGACACCGCCCCAGCCCTCGCGAACGCGGGCCGTCAGCTCGACGCTGCCGGCGGCGCCGGTCAGGGTCACCTTGGAACCGTCCGGAATGTCGTAGAGCTCGCCCACGATGAGGGTGCCGTCATCAAGGTCCTCCAGGCCGCTCGTCGTGCGCACTATGGGGGCGATGGCCTTGGTGTCGATGACGTCGACGACGATGTTCTTGGTCTGTCCGTCCACGGCCTGAGTCAGCTCGAGCGTCGGGACGTAGGTGACGTCCTGGACGCCGTCGACCGCCTTGATCTGCTGGGTCAGGCGCGTGGTATCGGTCTGCGGCGTGACCCCGAAGACTCGGGCGTCCACGGGGGAGCTGTGGCCGAGGATGCTCTCGAAGGAGGCGTTCAGGGAGGACAGGCCCACGAAGAGCGCCGACCCCACCAGGACGCAGACGAAGAGCGTGGCGGCGGCCGCGGCGGATCGGCCGGAGTTGCGGGCCAGGTTGCGCGTGGCCAGGTGCAGCACCGGCAGCCGCGTGCCGCTGCTGACACGGCCGATGAGGCCAACGATGGCGGTCACCAGAGCCGGCAGACCGAGGACCGTGCCGAGGACGACGACGGCGCTGCCGCCGGCGGTGACGTAGATGTCGGAGATCTGAATGCCGAGGGCGATCACGGCCGCGCCGGCGCCGGCGACGAGGACCCCGGCGACGGCCGCCCACACCCTGGCGTGGCCGGCCTGCTTGACGCTGGCCACCTGCCCGGTCAGGGCCACAAGCGGAGAGATGCGGGTGGCCTTGCGGGCCGGGCGCAGGACCGCGATGAGGGTGACCAGCGTGCCCAGGGCGATGGTCAGGGCCAGCGACACCGGGGAGATGGTCAGCTGATCGGCCTCGAGGTCCGCGAAGCGCCCCGAGGAGATGACGGCGGCGGCGATCCCGGTTCCCGCGGCCGTGCCCAGGACGGACCCGAGCAGGCCGGTGATGAGCCCGGTGCGCAGGACGGCGAGCATCACCTGACGGCGGGTGGTGCCGATGCAGCGCATGAGCCCGATCGTGCGCGTCTGGCGCGCCACGAGGGTGCTGAAGGTGGTGGCGATGACGATGACGGCGACCATCGCGCACACCGGTGCCAGGATGTTGAGGATGGCGGCGATCATCGTGCCGCCCTGCTGGTTCTCGGAGCGCTGGGAGATGACGGTCTCCCTGTCCTGAACCAAGGCGTGGGGCTGGACGGCGTGGGCCGTCTGCTCCACCGCGGACGTCAAGGCGGCGGTGTCGGTTCCCGGCTTCGCGGTGACGTAGAGCTGGTGGTAGCTGGTGTTGGCTCCCATCGCCTTGAGCTGGTCGGTGGTGGCGTAGACCGCTCCGATTCCCTCCACCTCGGTGTCGGGACCGGGGGAGACGATGCCGACGACCGTGGGTGCGCTGTGCGGAGCCTCGGCGTTGTCATCGGCGTCGTTCGTGGTGAGGCGGATCGTGTTGCCGACGCTGAGGCCCTGCTGCTCGGCCAGTAGCGTGCTGATGGCGACCTCACCGGAGGCGGTGGGCAGGCGGCCGCTGCTCAGCGTGGTGAACCGGCTGAGGGTCGGAACGTCCTGCGCGCTGACGGCGATGTGGGTGGCATTGCGCAGCTGCTTGGGCAGGTCGAGGACGAGGACGCTCCAGTGGCGGCCCCGCACGGAGGCGACCCCGTCGAGGGCGGAGATCTTCTTGACAAGGGAGTCGTCGAGAGGGCCTTCCGTGCTGTTCGCCCGACGACCTTCCTGTACGACGACGCTCGCGTCCCCCACGGACAGGCGCGCGCCGGTCTGCATCTGGGTGCGGGCGGAGTCGGAGATGATGAAGGCGAAGGCGATGAGGGCGGCGCTCATGGCCACGGCCACGAGGGCGGCGGCGGTTCGCCGGAGGTCGAGCAGCGAGGGCATCAGCGGGCCTCCGTCCGGGGAGTCGGGCAAGTGGTGGTGGGGCCGGGTACCGGACCGGAAGCCGGAGCCGGACCAGAAGCCGGAGCCGGACCGGAAGCGGGGGAGAGGCCCGCGGCGCGATGCGCACCGGGCGCGGCGGCCGGGGCCGCGTGGCCG
>NZ_KV789145.1:0-1804 GCF_001807465.1 Actinomyces sp. HMSC08A09
TGGGTGTGTTGTTTGAGAACTCGATAGTGTGTCATGTTTTTTATGCCATGGCCCTGGGGGCTGCGCATGGTTTTGGTTGTGTGTGGTTTTTGGGGTTTGTTTTGTTTTGGTTTGCCTGGCCCTTTTTGTTGTGGGGTTGGGTTGGGCCTGGTCTGGTTTTCTGGACTGTTGTACTGACTATTGGGTTCTGGCTGGCTGCTTGTTTGTGGTTGGTTGGGGCCTGGTTTTGTTGGTTTTGTTTGGAGAGTTTGATCCTGGCTCAGGACGAACGCTGGCGGCGTGCTTAACACATGCAAGTCGAACGGTGAAGGGATCAGCTTGCTGGTTCTGGATGAGTGGCGAACGGGTGAGTAACACGTGAGTAACCTGCCCCCTTCTTCTGGATAACCGCATGAAAGTGTGGCTAATACGGGATATTCTGGGTCTGTCGCATGGCGGGTCTGGGAAAGATGCGCCTTTGGGTGTTTTTGGTGGGGGATGGGCTCGCGGCCTATCAGCTTGTTGGTGGGGTGATGGCCTACCAAGGCGGTGACGGGTAGCCGGCCTGAGAGGGTGGACGGTCACACTGGGACTGAGACACGGCCCAGACTCCTACGGGAGGCAGCAGTGGGGAATATTGCACAATGGGCGCAAGCCTGATGCAGCGACGCCGCGTGAGGGATGGAGGCCTTCGGGTTGTAAACCTCTTTCGCCAGTGAAGCAGGCCTGCTCCTTGTGGGTGGGTTGACGGTAGCTGGATAAGAAGCGCCGGCTAACTACGTGCCAGCAGCCGCGGTAATACGTAGGGCGCGAGCGTTGTCCGGAATTATTGGGCGTAAAGAGCTCGTAGGCGGCTGGTCGCGTCTGTCGTGAAATCCTCTGGCTTAACTGGGGGCTTGCGGTGGGTACGGGCCGGCTTGAGTGCGGTAGGGGAGACTGGAACTCCTGGTGTAGCGGTGGAATGCGCAGATATCAGGAAGAACACCGGTGGCGAAGGCGGGTCTCTGGGCCGTTACTGACGCTGAGGAGCGAAAGCGTGGGGAGCGAACAGGATTAGATACCCTGGTAGTCCACGCCGTAAACGTTGGGCACTAGGTGTGGGGGGCCTTTTCCGGGTCTTCCGCGCCGTAGCTAACGCATTAAGTGCCCCGCCTGGGGAGTACGGCCGCAAGGCTAAAACTCAAAGGAATTGACGGGGGCCCGCACAAGCGGCGGAGCATGCGGATTAATTCGATGCAACGCGAAGAACCTTACCAAGGCTTGACATGTGCCGGTCGGCTCCGGAGACGGGGTTTCCTCCTTGTGGGGCCGGTTCACAGGTGGTGCATGGTTGTCGTCAGCTCGTGTCGTGAGATGTTGGGTTAAGTCCCGCAACGAGCGCAACCCTTGTCCCGTGTTGCCAGCACGTTGTGGTGGGGACTCGCGGGAGACTGCCGGGGTCAACTCGGAGGAAGGTGGGGATGACGTCAAATCATCATGCCCCTTATGTCTTGGGCTTCACGCATGCTACAATGGCCGGTACAGAGGGCTGCGATACCGTGAGGTGGAGCGAATCCCTTAAAGCCGGTCTCAGTTCGGATCGGTGTCTGCAACTCGACACCGTGAAGTTGGAGTCGCTAGTAATCGCAGATCAGCAACGCTGCGGTGAATACGTTCTCGGGCCTTGTACACACCGCCCGTCACGTCATGAAAGTCGGCAACACCCGAAGCCCGTGGCCCTACGGGGAGCGGTCGAAGGTGGGGCTGGTGATTGGGACGAAGTCGTAACAAGGTAGCCGTACCGGAAGGTGCGGCTGGATCACCTCCTTTCTAAGGATTGATTGTG
>NZ_KV789146.1:0-7315 GCF_001807465.1 Actinomyces sp. HMSC08A09
CAGGTAGAGCGGGTTCTCATAGCGCATGTCTGAGTTATGGCGTTGGACGGAACACCTATTGCTTGCGGGCACGCGCAGCCCGCAGTCCGTTGGCGATGACGACGACTTCGGCGACCTCGTGCACGAGGACGACCGCTGCCAGGCCGAGCACGCCGGTGATCGCCAGCGGCAGCAGCACAGTGATGATCGCCAAGGACAGCACGATGTTCTGGTTGATGATCCTGCCGCCGCGGCGGGCGTGGCGCAGAGCCTGCGGGATGAGGCCGAGGTCGTGGCCGGTGAAGGCGACGTCGGCGGACTCGATCGCGGCGTCGGAGCCGGTCGCGCCCATCGCGATGCCCACGGTCGCCCCGGCCAGGGCGGGCGCGTCGTTGATGCCGTCGCCGATCATCGCGGTCGGCGACGTCTCCGAGAACCCGGCGACGATGCGAGCCTTGTCCTCGGGACGCAGCTCGGCGTGCACGTCGCCGATCCCGGCCAGCTTCGCCAGCGCAGCAGCGGTGCGGGAGTTGTCGCCGGTGAGCATGCTCACCTCGACGCCCTGGTCGCGCAGGGTCCGCACGACCTCGGGGACCTCGGGGCGCAGCTCGTCGCGGACGCCGATCGCCCCGGCCAGGAAGCCGTCGACGGTGACGAGCACGCAGGTCTGCCCCTCGGCCTCCAGGTCCTCGACCCGGGCCTTGAGCGGACCGGCGTCGATCCAGCGCGGACTGCCCACCGCCACCCTGCGGCCGTCGACCAGGCCACCGATGCCGTGCCCGGCCTCCTCGGCCACGTCCTGCGCGGCGGGGGTTCCCCGGCCCGCGGCGGCGATGGCGGCGGCGAGTGGGTGCGTCGAGTGCTGCTCCACGGCGGCAGCCCAAGCAAGCACCTGCGCATCGTCGAACCCATGGGCGGCGACGATGGCGGTTACCTCGGGCCGGTTGCGGGTCAGAGTGCCGGTCTTGTCCACGGCCAGGTGCCGGATGCCGCCGAGGCGCTCGAAGGCGGCCCCGCTCTTGATGACGACGCCGAACTTGGTCGCCGCGCCGATCGCGGAGACCACGGTGACGGGCACCGCGATCGCCAGCGCGCAGGGGCTGGCCGCGACGAGGACGACCAGGGCGCGGGTGATCCAGGTCTCCGGGTCGCCGAGCAGGGACCCGAGCACGCCGACGAGGACGGCGAGGACCATCACGCCGGGCACCAGCGGGCGGGCGATCCGGTCAGCGATCCGGGCTCGGTCGCCCTTCTCGGCCTGGGCCTGCTCTACCAGCTCCACGATCGTGGTCAGCGAGTTGTCGGTGCCCGCGGCGGTCGCCTCGACCTCCAGCACGCCGGCGCTGTTGATCGCGCCCGCCGACACCGCTTCTCCGGGCGCGACCTCGACCGGGATCGATTCACCGGTGATCGCCGAAGTGTCCAGGCTCGACCGGCCCGAGCGGACCAGCCCATCGGTCGCGACCCGCTCGCCAGGGCGGACCAGCAGCACGTCGCCGACGGCGATCTCCCTGGCCGGGACCGAGGCGGAGGTCCCGTCGCGCAGCACGGTCGCGGTCTCCGGCACGAGCTTCAGCAGCGCGCGCAGCCCGCCGCGGGCGCGGTCCATCGCCTTGTCCTCCAGGGCCTCGGCGATCGAGTAGAGGAACGCCAGCGCGGCCGCCTCCTCGACGTAGCCGAGGATCACCGCGCCCACGGCGCTGATCGTCATCAGCAGCGCGATCCCGAGCTTGCGCTTCACAACGAGATTCCGGATCGCACCGGGCACGAACGTGTACGCGCCCAGCAGCAGGCCCGCCCAGAACGCGACCAGCGCCGCGATGTGCAGCCCCGACCACTCCAGCGCCAGGCCGGTGCCGAACGCGACGCCGGAGAGGATCGGCACGACCAGGCCGGGATCACGCCACCACGGGCGCTCTGCCTCCTCTGCCTCGTCCGCGGGGCTGGTCGTCGGCTCGTCGCAGCCGCAGGCGGCGCTCACGAGGCGTCCCCCGAACTGCTCGCGGCGCAGCAGCCCGGCACCGAGCAGGCCGGGTCGATGCACGGCGCGCTCTCGTCCACGGCGAGGGTCACATCGACCAGTGCCGTCAGCGCCGCGGCCAGGTGCGGGTCGGCGATCTCGTAGCGAGTCTGGCGGCCCTCGGGCTCGGCGACCACGATCCCGCAGTCGCGCAGGCAGGTCAGGTGGTTGGACACGTTCGAGCGGGTCAGCCCCAGCTCGCGCGAGAGCACCGCGGGGTGGCTCGGGCTGTCGAGCAGGGACATCAGGATGCGGGAGCGCGTCGGGTCGGCCATGGCCCGGCCGAGCCGGTTCATGACGTCAAGACGCGAAGCAATGGTCAGCATGCACTGAACTATACAGCGGCCGCTGACCTAATGTCCAGTTGTCGCGGCTGCCGCACGCGCTGCGCGCGCTTGCCCTCGTGAGGCGTGATCACCTCTTGCGCCAGCGGGGCCACTTCGGCATCCCGCGGCCCTTCCAGGTCTCCACGAGACCCGCAACCCAGCGGACGGACGCGAAGAGCCCGTAGCCGGCCCCGGCGAGGCCAGCGCCGACCACGAGCCACCGGCCGATGCCGAGCCACACGCTCCCGTCCACGTCCAGCGCCCACTGAACACCCGTGATGAGCCCGGCGATGCCCATCCAGAGACCGGCGACGACCACGGCCACCGGCAGGAGAACGAGGCACATCGCGGCGGCGGCGGACCAGAGCTGTCGCGCCTCCAGCTTCGCCGTCGCGGCGATGATCCGCTCCGCCCGCGCGTTCGAGGCGTCGAGGCTCGCGGTCATCGTGGCCGAAGCCTCCCCGGCGACCTGCTCGACAGCCTTCTCGACCCGTTCCTCGGTGCGCTTCTCGATCCGCTGGACCGCGCCGCCGACCTGGCTCACGAGCTTCTGGTTCGCTGTGACCTGCGCCTTCAGACCCTCAATCGCCGAGGCCGTAGCCGCGCGATTCTTCTGCGCCTCCGCGACCAAGCTCCGCGAAGCGGCGTTCAAGCTCTCGCCGTTGAGACTCTGCGCGAACTCGCCGAGCGTGCTCGCGATCTCGTTCTGCCTGCTCTCGATACTCGCGATCCTCGCGGACACGTCGCTGGAGGGCGAGGAGGTCGACGCCGGGGCCGTGATCCGCTCCAGCCGCCTCGTCGTCTCCTCGTCCATGACCTTCACGAACCCCGCGAGCTTCTTCTGCTGTTCGGTCAGCGTGGCGATCCTCGTGTTCTGCGCCTCGACGGCGGCGAGGATCGAGGTCAACAGCTCCATCGTCTCCGGACTGCCGAGCTGCTGCTGCGACTGCTCGGGCTCGTTCTGCTGCTTCAGCCTGTCGAGCGCTGCGCTCATGTTCCTTCTCCTTCTGCTGCTGCTGGTAGTCGAAGAACGCCTGCGCGCCCTCCGGGGTGAAGTCCGCCGAGAGGGCGCTCGCGCGCTTGCGGCGCTCGGCGCGGCCGGACTCGCCGCGGCGATCCTCGATGTAGAGCGTCCAGGTCTCTTGCCCGGCGCGCTTGCCCTTCTTGCTGACGGGGCTGTGCAACCGCATCCGCGGCACCCGCTCCCCGTCATCGCCGAGCCGCTGGTTCTGCTCCTCGATCACCGAGACCAGACCGGCCTTGTCCACCGCCCGGGGATCGGCCAGCGCCGCGCTCATCCGGTCGCCCATCTCGCGGTCGAGCGATCCCTCGGCGAAGTCCTCGCGGCGCAGCTCCCAGTCCTTCGGTGCGTGCTCCAGCCGCTTCACGACCGAGAGCCCGTGTTCTCGCATCAGCTGGTCGTTCGCCGACTGGACGCCCCGCTGATTCCCGGCCTTGCGGTCGTGGAACGTGCGATAGTCCGAGAGCGCCTTCCCCGTCCGGTTGTTGTGGTTGATGACCAAGATGTGGTTGTGCGGCTTCTTGCCCCGCCCATCCACATGACTGACTACGAGGCAGTCGGAATCCGGGTGCATCTTCTTCGCGAGCTGATAACCGAGATCGTTCACCCGCTGCACGTCCTCCGGACTCTTCGGGTCGAACTCCTCGTCGCTGAACGACTGGCGGTAATGCACCGCCTCGACCTCGCGCGTCGTGTTCTGCGTGAGCGACCGAGCGCGCGCCGAGAACGCGCCGGGGCCTCCCGGCACATCGCACGTGATCGCGATGCCCCGCTCGTCCTCCTTGCCACGGATATAGCGCTCCGTGTCGGCGGCGCTGGCGCTCGCGCTGTAGTGCGTGGTGCTCATGAGGCCGCCCGATCCCCGAGCAGGGCGCGGACCTCGCGCAGCAACTCGATCAGCTCGGGCACCTCCGCCGACAGCGCCACTGACTCACCAGCCCGCGCCCGGCGGTCGAGGTCGTTGACGTTGATCGCCAGCGGGCGAATCTGCGCGGCCAGCTCGCGAGCATCCGCCGACGCCTGCACCCGCGCCTCGACCCCGAGCAGGTGCGCGGCCACGGCGGCGTCCAACTCCTCGCTCCGAGAGGCGTGGAGGGCATCCCGGACGACGGTCCGCACCCACGTGCTCGGAGCCAGCCCGAGCCGCTTCGCACGAGTGCGAAGCGCCGCGAGCGTCTCCTCTCCGAAGTCGGTATCGAGCTTCGCGCGGCCCCCACGACGACGCTTCGCGCCGCCGTGACTCTGACGCACAGCCTCCGCATCAGCCCGACCGGTGTTCACCTGGGAGTCGGTCTGCTGCTCCACCTGTACGCCAGAGTGGCAAGCAGTAGCCGTGTCGGACATTTCGCTGGCGCTCATGTCCTCCCCGGCTGCTTGCGAGGGGCCTCCGGCCCCCTCGACCCCCTGGAAGAGCGCATCGCGTTCGGTGCTCATGCGGCACCTCCGATCAGCGCCAGCGGCACGTCAGGGCTCCGCACCGCGAGCCCGCCCAGCAGCTCAGCAACCGCGCCCTCAGCGTCATGTTCCGCCGAGGTCTCCGGACCGTAGGTCAGTTCCCGCGACCCGACGTTCTGGTGATACGCGTTGCCGTACATGCCGGGCGTGTGTGCGGCGGTCGGGATGCTGCACTGGTGCCACTCGTAGGGCTCGATCTTCCCAATGTGCTGCACGAGGTAACGATTGATGTCGTCGGAACGATAGACCTTCACGACCGAGGCCAAGCGGCGGATGAACTGGTCCAACGCCTCGTCCACGTTGCCCTTCTGGCGGGCGTAGTAGAAGAACTCGACAGGCTCGATCGTCGCCGTGATGACGATAAGGCGCGGGGCCACCTCGCCCTTGTTCTTGTACCGAGCCTTCGCAGGCGAGGCGTTGTACGGATCAAGCAGCAGCAGCCAGTCGTTCGCATCCATCGCCGAGGCCCGCAGATCGTCCAGCAGCAGCACCTCCTCGCCTCGCCAGTCATCAAGCGGGTTCCCCGTCGCGGCCCGGTAGACCTGCCACCGCTCGCCGTGCGCGTTCGCCGCGTTGATCGCCTCGGTGATGAAGTCCGTGGCGAACCGGGTCTTGCCGATCCCGGCATCCCCATGGACGAACACCACGTGCGTCGAGAACTCACCGGCGCGGAGCTTCGCCGCCGCCCGGTATGCGCGGCGCTGGCCGTAGGCCGACAGCGCGTCGTCGATCTCCCGCTGATGCCGCGAGTAGATGTCGAACAGCTCGTCCGTGAGCATGATCTGATCCCGCGTGAACTCGCCCTGGAGCACGCGCTCGCGCATGTCCTCGAAGTTCTCGGCGACGACCTTCTTCTTCACGTGCGCGCGCCCCTTGAGCCAGGTCTCCCGACGCTGGGCGTCGATCCCGAGGTAGTCAGGCCCACGCACCGTAGCGACCTCCGAAGGCGCGTATTGGTGCTTGTCCGCGTACTTCACGTGCGTCAGATACGACAGCATGTTGTCGTAGGCGTACCGCCCGCGGCCCGGCTTCTCGACGTACTGGGGCTCGACGCCGATGCCGAACGCGAGCCGATCCAGCGGTGCGCTCTTCGCACGGCTGGCGAACTTGATGACCGCGTGCAGGTGATCGGGCTTCGGCTCGATCACCAGAGCCTTCTCCGTGTCGCTCCAGACCTCGCGCTCGTCCTTGTCATGCACGATGCCGTAGGCCTCGACGACCTCGCAGCCGGTGGCCTCGAGCCGCTGCACCACGTAGGCGAGGATCGCTTCGGCTCCCTGCTGGAGCAGCGCGGCCCCGTTCGGGTCCTCGGCAGCCCAGGTCCAGTACGACGGATCGAGGTACTGCGTGAGCCCGATGCTCGTCGGGTTGTTCTCCTGCTTAGCCACGGCGACCACCCCCGCCGCGGACAGCGCGGAGGGCCTCAGAGAGAGTGCGGCGCCTAAATGACCCCCTATTGACCCCCAAATGAGACCCAAAATGATCCCACGAGGCCACGCGACGGAGCGCGGGCGTCGGCGACGGCGACGGCGACGGCGATCTCGACGGACTCCTCCAGCACGGAGCGGAGCACGCCGAGGTCGTAGAGACGTGCCTCGGACTCGGCGAGGGAGGGGTCGCCCTGTCGCCAGCGGAAGCCGTTCACGTGGTCGAAGGCGGCGGAGTTGGCGCTCATCAGTGACCACCGCCCATCACGGCGGCGACCGCGGCGCGCTGTCGCGGGGTCAGGGGCGTGCGAGCCAGGCGTTCACCGGCCAGACGACCAGCAGCACGAGCGGCGGCGATGACGGGATCGAGGCCGTCTGCCTGCGGAGAAGGAGTGGAGCCCTGATCGAGGCCAGGGCGGTCGAGCGCGGATGCGCGGGGAACGTCGATAACGACAGACATCGGAAGTCCTCAGACATGAGTATCTTCCGGTTCCCCGCCACGGTAATTGGGCTGTTTGACCGGCTACTCATCCGGGAGCAGAACCCCGCGCTTCTAAGTCGCGGCCCCGGTGGGATCTTCTTGTCTGCAACCATTCTCCCACGAGTCGACTCACCATTGCAATGACGAGTCGACTCATGAGTCAGTCGCGACGCGGCTCTATCCGAATCAGGTCGGGGTCGAATTTCACGTGACCGGGCGTGATGGGCTCGATGGTCACCGTCACCAGCTCGTCCACGAGCATCCGGCGGCGGTCCACGTCCAACACCTTCCACTTCGCCTCGACCACCTCGCGGCGCTCCGCGGTGCCGACCGGCTCCTCGACGTCCGCGAGCAGCTTCGCCGCCGCCGACACCGAACGGTCGAGCAGCTCCGCGTCGATCTCGTCGATGCGGGCCTTCACGTCGTTGATCGCTGCCGTTATCTCCAGGACCGGCTGATGGATGTCGCGCAGCAGCGGGCTCAGCTCCTTCACCCGATCGACCAGGGCGTTCCGCTCCGTCAGCAGCTCCTCGCGATCCGGCCCATCGTCCTCCTGTGGCATCACGAGGTCGTGCACGACCACCGGGGCCTGATCGCCTGCGCCCT
>NZ_KV789147.1:0-88623 GCF_001807465.1 Actinomyces sp. HMSC08A09
ATGTCTCAGAAGTGAGGAGACAGCACAGTAGGCAAGTACGTCGACCTGCACGACGCCTACCTGTCCGTCTCCGAGGCGATCCGTCACGGCGGCTTCGCCAACCACGCCCGTGTCGACATCCGCTGGGTGGCCTCTGACGTCTGCGAGACCCCTGAGGGAGCCCAGCGGGCCCTCGCGGGCGTTGACGCGATCGTCGTACCGGGAGGTTTCGGTGTACGTGGGATCGAGGGCAAAGTCGGTGCTCTGCGCTGGGCCCGGGAGCACCGCGTCCCGACCCTAGGACTGTGCCTGGGGCTGCAGTGCATGGTCATCGAGGCCGCTCGCAATCTCCTGGGCCTGAGCGCGGCCTCCTCCACTGAGATGGAGCCTGAGACTCCTGATCCGGTCGTGGCTACCATGGATTCCCAGCGCCAGATCCTCCACGGTGACGGCAACCTCGGAGGCACCATGCGCCTGGGCTCCTACCCGGCGGTTCTGACGGAAGGCTCGATCGTCGCAGAGACGTATGGAACCAATGAGGTCAGTGAACGCCACCGCCACCGCTTCGAGGTCAACAACGACTACCGGGAGCGCCTGGCCTCGGTGGGGCTACGAGTCAGCGGAACCTCCCCGGACGGTCGCCTCACTGAGTTCGTTGAGCTCGACCGCAGCCGGCACCCATATTACGTTGCCACCCAGGCCCATCCTGAGTTCCGCTCTCGTCCCACCCGAGCCCACCCGCTGTTCGCCGCGCTTGTGTGCGCAGGACTGGATCGTCGTCGGGAGGTCTACGCCTCTCACCGGTGTGGGGAACATGTCGTCCCGGGTGATGAACCGGCCGAGTGCTTCACCACTGCCAGCAACGACAGCGGCGATACCATCAACTACGCCGATGTGTGCAGCGATGACGCGGACAACGAGTGAAGGAGCCGGGCGTGGACAGAACGGACAGCAGGGCCGCCGAGAATGACGACGTCGTGAGCGACACGAGCAGGCTCGTCGATGTACGCGAGTTGGGGCGGGAGCTGGTCTCCAGCGAGCGGGTCTGGAGCGGGCCGATCTTCGCTGTCGACGCCGACCAGGTGCGCCTCGGCCCCGGTCAGGAGCCGGTGGCCCGTCAGGTCGTCGTCCACCACGACGCCGTCGCCGTCGTCGCCCTGCGCGAGGGCGAGGCATCCTCCCAGGCCGACGGTGCCGCGGAGATCCTCATGATCCGCCAGTACCGTCATCCCGTGCGCGCCTGCCTGTGGGAGATCCCCGCGGGACTGCTCGACGTGGCGGGGGAGGAACCGGCCGTCGCCGCCGCCCGAGAGCTCGCCGAGGAGACCGACTACGAGGCGGCCACCTGGCACACGCTGGCCGAGTTCTACGCCTCACCCGGCTTCACCACCGAGGGCGCCAGGATCTTCCTCGCCCAGGACCTGAGCCTGCTGCCCGAGGACCGGCGCACCGTCCGCGAGGACGAGGAGGCCGAGTTCGTGCCCACCTGGGTCCGCCTGGACGAGGCCCTCGACGCCGTCATGGGCGGCCGCCTGCACAACCCCTCCACGGTGCTCGGAGTCCTGGCCACGGCCCAGGCGCGCACCCGCGGCTGGGCGGGACTGCGTCCCGCTGACGCCCCCTGGCTGCGCAGCCCGGAGAGCCTCTAGGAACCCGCACCGGAGTAACGGCTGCAGGAGTAGTAGACAGTACAGGGCAGCAACGGGCCTCACAGTCGTGGAATCAGCGCCATTCCACTAGTTAGGTGTTCCTAAGTGAGGCTCACCTTTGATTAGGTGGCGTGTTCAATCCCACCCTGCGACGCTCCGTCGTGAACTTGCCAGTGTTGAATTCGGCAAGCAAGATCTTGGTTAAACTCGTGGCACAACGACCAGCGACGCCTCGCAGGTCAGTGCCTGGAGCCGGTCCAGGGCATAGCCGAACCGGCCGCAACGGGGCAGGCCGTGAGGCGTCGGAAGCGACTAGGGGAGGAGAACCGTCATGACGCAGAGCGACGACGACTCTACCCGGGCACGCGTTCTCGACCTCATCGCCGAGAAGGGACCGGTGTCGGCGGCGCAGCTCGCCAAGGTCCTGAGCCTGACGCCGGCCGCCGTGCGCAGGCACATCACCGCCCTTGAGGACGCTGAGCAGATCGAGGTGCACACGCCGGCCCAGACGGGCAAGCGCGGCCGCGGTCGCCCGGCCCGGCACTACGTCTTGACGCCCAAGGCCCGCACCTCCTTCGCGGAGGGCTACTCCGACCTGGCCAACCGTGCCCTGCACTACCTGTCCCAGGTGGCCGGTGACAAGGCGGTCGACTCCTTCGCCGCGGCCAGGGGCCGTGACCTCGAGCGCCGCTACGCCACCGTCGTCGAGGCGGCCGGCAAGGATCCCTCGGAGAGGGCCCGCGCCCTGGCGGACGCCCTGACTCTCGACGGCTACGCGGCCTCGGTACGCGACGTCGGGGACGGCTCCTTCGCCGTCCAGCTGTGCCAGGGCAACTGCCCGGTGCGCGACGTGGCCGGGGAGTTCCACGAGCTGTGCGACGCCGAGACCCAGGCCATCTCCCGGCTCGTGGGCGTCCCGGTCCAGCGTCTGGCCACCCTGGCCGGAGGCGAGCACGTCTGTACCACCCACATTCCGATCGCCATGCCCGCGCTGCGCAAGCGCGCGGTTCGGGCGGCGGCTAAGACGCGAGGCCTTGAGACCAAGCGAATGGAAGGAACCCGATGACACTGCCGACAACCGAGACCACGCGTAGCACCGACGACGAGATCATCGACTCGATCTCGACGAGCTACGACTTCGGCTGGCACGACTCCGACGAGGCCGGTGAGAAGGCCAAGCGAGGCCTGGATGAGCAGGTGGTCCGCGAGATCTCCGCCATCAAGGGAGAGCCGGAGTGGATGCTGGCCAAGCGTCTCAAGGCCTACTCCACCTTCGAGCGCAAGCCCATGCCCACCTGGGGCGTGGACCTCTCCCAGCTCGACATGGACGCCGTCAAGTACTACGTGCGCTCCACGGACCGGCCGGCCAACTCCTGGGACGACCTGCCCGAGGACATCAAGAACACCTACGACCGCATCGGCATCCCCGAGGCCGAGCGCGAGCGCCTGGTGGCCGGCGTGGCCGCCCAGTACGAGTCGGAGGTCGTCTACCACCAGATCCGCGGTGACCTGGAGGAGCAGGGCGTCATCTTCGTGGACACCGACACCGCCGTGCGCGAGTACCCCGAGCTCGTCAAGGAGTACTTCGGGACCGTGGTGCCCGCCGGCGACAACAAGTTCGCCGCCCTCAACACGGCCGTGTGGTCCGGGGGCTCCTTCATCTACGTCCCCAAGGGCGTCCACGTCGAGATCCCGCTCCAGGCCTACTTCCGCATCAACACCGAGAACATGGGCCAGTTCGAGCGCACGCTCATCATCGCCGACGAGGACTCCTACGTCCACTACGTCGAGGGCTGCCCCCCCCCCATCTACTCCACCGACTCCCTGCACTCGGCGATCGTGGAGATCGTGGTCAAGAAGAACGCCCGCGTGCGCTACACGACCATCCAGAACTGGTCCAACAACGTCTACAACCTGGTGACCCAGCGCGCTACCTGCGAGGAGGGCGCCACCATGGAGTGGATCGACGGCAACATCGGCTCCAAGCGGAACATGAAGTACCCGGCCGTCTTCCTCATGGGCCCTCACGCCCGCGGCGAGGCCCTGTCCATCGCCTTCGCCGGCGCGGACCAGCACCAGGACACCGGCGCCAAGATGGTCCACATGGCGCCCCACACCTCCAGCCACATCGTCTCCAAGTCGATCGCCCGCCACGGTGGCCGCAGCGCCTACCGCGGACTGGTGCAGATCATGAAGAACGCCCGGCACTCCAAGTCCAACGTGCTGTGCGACGCGCTCCTGGTCGATGAGATCTCCCGCTCGGACACCTACCCCTACGTCGACGTGCGCACCGACGACGTCGAGATGGGCCACGAGGCGACCGTCTCCAAGGTGAGCGCCGACCAGCTCTTCTACCTCATGCAGCGCGGGCTGACCGAGACCGAGGCCATGGCCACGATCGTGCGCGGCTTCGTCGAGCCCATTGCCCGGGAGCTGCCCATGGAGTACGCCCTCGAGCTCAACCGGCTCATCGAGCTGCAGATGGAGAACTCGGTGGGCTGACCCACCGCAGCGGATCCTCCCTCGTCAGCCCACTCAGCCTTCGACCCACACCTCATCACACCGGCCTGCTACCGGCCAAGGAGCACCTCCACATGCCTGAACTCTCGACCGACCACTCGAGCGCCACGCTCGACGGCGCCCACTCCCACGGCGGGCCGCGCTACGTCTCCTCGCGCGCCGACCGCCCCACCTCCTTCGACCCCGCCGACATCCCGGTGCCGCGCGGCCGTGAGGAGGAGTGGCGCTTCACGCCGATGAAGCGCTTCGCCCCGCTGTTCGACCTCGACGCCATCCGCGCGGCCACCGCAGGCCAGAGCGATGCCGGTGTCCGTATCGAGACGGACCTGCCCGACGGCGTGAGCCTGGAGACGGTCGCGCGCAGCGACGCCCGCATCGGCACCGTGGGTGCCCCGGTCGACCGCACCGGCGTCACCGCCTGGAACGGCACAGAGACCGCCACGGTGCTCACGCTGGAGCCCGGCGCCCAGCTGGAGCGGGCCGCCCGACTGAACATCATCGGCCAGGACGCACAGCTCGCCCGCCCCACCGCCCAGCACATCCTCGTCGCTGCCGAGGCCGGTTCCAAGGGAACCGTCGTCCTGGACCACACCGGCACCGCCGCCCTGACCCAGGGTGTCGAGGTGACGGTCGCCGACGGCGCCGAGCTCACCCTGGTGACCGTCCAGGGCTGGGAGGACGGGGCCGTCCATGCCTCCAACCACCGGGTCAAGGTCTGTGACCGCGGCGTCCTCAAGCACGTCGTCGTCAGCCTCGGCGGAGACGTGCGCATCTGCCCCGACCTGGGCTTCTCCGGCGAGGGCGGGCACATCGACGCCTACGGCGTCTACTTCACCGATGCCGGTCAGCACCAGGAGCACCGCCCTTACGTGGCTCACACCGAGCCCCACTGCTACTCGCGTGTCACCTACAAGGGCGCCCTCCAGGGCGAGGGCGCGCACGCCGTGTGGGTGGGGGACTGCCTCATCGGCCAGGCCGCCCGCGGCACGGACACCTACGAGCTCAACCGCAACCTGGTCCTCACCGAGGGGGCCAAGGCCGACTCCGTGCCGAACCTGGAGATCGAGAACGGCAACATCGAGGGGGCCGGCCACGCCAGCGCCACCGGCCGCTTCGACGACCAGCAGCTGTTCTACCTGCGTGCCCGCGGCATCCCCGAGACCGAGGCCCGCCGCCTCGTCGTCCTGGGCTTCTTCAACGAGATCGTCGCCGAGATCGGTGTCGATGAGGTCGAGGAGCGCCTCATGGCCGCCATCGAGAAGGAGCTCGAGCTCACCGGACTCATCACCGCCCGCACCGACCAGGACCCCGCCGCCGAGCCGGCAGCCGAGTGACAGGCCGGACCCGCACGACGGTCCGCCCACCCGCAACCAGACCACAACCCAGCTGAAAGAAACGTCGCATGAGCACTCTGCAGATCAAGAACCTCCACGTCCAGGTCGCCACCAACGACGGCCCCAAGCCCATCCTCAAGGGCGTCGACCTGACCATCGACTCCAACCAGGTCCACGCCATCATGGGCCCCAACGGCTCAGGCAAGTCCACCCTGGCCTACTCCATCGCCGGGCACCCCGACTACGAGGTCACCGACGGCGAGGTCCTCCTCGACGGCGTCGACCTGCTGGAGATGAGCGTGGACGAGCGCGCCCGCGCCGGCCTCTTCCTGGCCATGCAGTACCCCGTCGAGGTCCCCGGCGTCACCGTGGCCAACTTCCTGCGCACGGCCAAGACCGCCATCGACGGCCAGGCCCCCAAGGTGCGCCAGTGGGTCGGCGAGGTCAACCAGGCCATGAAGAACCTGCGGATGGACCCCGCCTTCTCCCAGCGCGACGTCAACGCCGGCTTCTCCGGCGGTGAGAAGAAGCGCTTCGAGATCCTCCAGATGGAGCTGCTCCGTCCCCGCTTCGCCGTCCTGGACGAGACCGACTCCGGCCTGGACGTTGACGCCCTGCGCATCGTCTCCGAGGGCGTCAACCGCCTCCACGACGAGACCGACGCCGGCTTCCTCCTCATCACCCACTACACGCGCATCCTGCGCTACATCAAGCCCGACCACGTCCACGTCTTCGTCGACGGGCGCGTGGCCGAGGCCGGCGGCCCCGACCTGGCCGACCGCCTCGAGGAAGAGGGCTACGACCGCTACCTCGCCTGACAGTCCTCACCGTGCCGGGGCCGACGACGGCGCGCCGCGCAACAAGGCGCCGTCGCCGGCCCCGGCATTGAGGCAGGGGGACTAAGGTTCCTCGTGACCTCAGACCCCGCCGTCGGCGACCATGCCCGGAACCGCCCCGCACCGAATCGGAAAGGCACGTCATGACTCAGTCCACGGCCCCACTCACCGGGGCGCCTTCGACCGGCGCGCTCAACGCTGAGGAGGTCGCCGCGATCCGCGCCGACTTCCCCTACCTGGAGCGGGCCGCCCGCAACGGCGAGGCTCTGGCCTACCTGGACTGGGCGGCCACGAGCCAGAAACCCGCCGGCGTCATCGCCACGGAGGCCGACTTCTACCGCATGTCCAACGGCGCGGCGGGGCGCTCGACCTACCAGCTCGCCGACGAGGCCACCGCCACCTTTGAGGACGCCCGCGACGCCGTCGCCGCCTTCGTCGGGGCGCGCGGCAGCGAGCTCGTCTTCACCAAGAACGCCACCGAAGCCATCAACCTCGTGGCTCTGGCCATCGGGCACGCCAGCCAGGGCCGGTCGGCGGCCCGCGGTGGAGGGCCCGCCGCGGCCGATGACCCGGCTCGGCGCCTCATCATCGGAGAGGGCGACGAGGTGGTCGTCACCCGCGCTGAGCACCACGCCAACCTCGTGCCCTGGCAGGAACTGTGCGCCCGCACCGGCGCCACCCTGCGCTGGCTGGACCTGACCGAGGACGGGCGCATCGATGCCGCCACCCTGGACGTCATCACCGAGCAAACCCGCGTCCTGGCCCTGACTCACGCCTCCAACGTCACCGGTGCGATCAGCCCACTCGACCTCATCCTCCCACGCGCCCAGCAGGTCGGTGCGCTCGTTGTCCTGGACACCTGCCAGTCCGCCGCTCACCTCCCGTTGGACTTCGGCGCCCTGAAGACCGCGGGCGTGGACGCCATGGTGCTCTCCAGCCACAAGATGCTCGGCCCCACCGGCATCGGCGCGCTCGTGGCCACCGAGGAGCTCCTGGCTGCGATGCCACCGGTGCTCACCGGCGGCTCCATGATTGAGATCGTCACCATGGAGTCGTCGACCTTCATGAGCGGCCCGCCCCGTTTCGAGGCCGGCAGCCAGCCGCTGGCGCAGGCCGCGGGATGGCGCACCGCCGTGGAGTACCTGGCCCGGATCGGCCTGGACCGGCTCCACGCCACCGAGCAGGCCCTGACCCAGCAGGTGCTCGAGGGCCTGGCCCAGGCCCCCGGGCTGCGCCTGGTCGGCCCGACCGACACCACCGACCGCCTGGGTGTGGTCGCCTTCTCCATCGAGGGAGTCCACCCTCACGACGTCGGCCAGGTCCTCGATGCCGCCGGCGTCGCCGTGCGCACCGGCCACCACTGCGCCCAGCCCATCCACCAGCACTTCGGCATCCACGCCTCCTCGCGCCTGTCCTTCGGGGCCTGCTCCACTCCCGAGGAGGTGGACCGCTTCCTGTCCGCCATCGCCGACGTCCGGCGCTACTTCCAGAGGTGAGCATGAACGAACTCGACCAGCTCTACCAGCAAGTCATCCTCGACCACTCCCGTGAGCGCCACGGCTCCGGCGCCCTGGAGGCCCCGGACGCCACCAGCCACCAGGTCAACCCCACCTGCGGTGACGACGTGACCCTGGGAGTGCGCGTCAAGGACGGCAAGATTGAGGCCATCGGCTGGGAGGGGGACGGGTGCTCCATCTCCCAGGCCTCCATCTCCGTCATGCACGACCTCGTCCACGGCGCCGACCTGGCCACCGTGGCCCGCCTCGAGGCGGACTTCGATACCCTCATGCACTCACGCGGCAAGGGCGTCGACGACACCATCCTGGATGACCTGGAGGACGGGGCCGCCTTCGAGGGCGTCTCGAAGTACCCCAACCGCGTCAAGTGCGCCCTGCTGGGGTGGATGGCCCTCAAGGACGCCCTGGCCAAGTCCGGCGTCGCCCTGCCCACCGTTGAGCCGAACGACCCCGAGTAGCCCGACCGTCCTGACACCACTGTCCGACCCGCGAGGAAGAAGGAAGAAGCCATGAGTGACAACCCCAGCGGGATGCCGGCAGCCGCCGACAACCCCATGGCCGCCCAGCAGCCGCCGGCCCCCGTCGCCAGCACCGAGGGCGTCGACGTCGCCGCCGTCGAGGAGGCCCTGCGCGACGTCATCGACCCTGAGCTCGGTATCAACGTCGTCGACCTCGGCCTGCTCTACGGGGTATCGATCGAGCCCGACGGTACCGTCGTGCTCGACATGACCCTGACCACCGCCGCGTGCCCGCTCACCGACGTCATTGAGGAGCAGGCCCAGCAGGCCCTGTCCCTCATCGCCGACAAGGTCCGCATCCAGTGGGTGTGGCTGCCGCCGTGGGGGCCGGACAAGATCACCCCTGAGGGCCGCGAGCAGCTGCGCGCCCTGGGCTTCAACGTCTGAGTCTCCTTCGAGGCCGCCGTCAGGTCAGGTCCTCCTCGACACCGAGGACCGCCTCGCGCAGGACACGCGCGTGGCAGTGGACGTGGTCGTGGCCGGCGAACAGGAGCGTCACGCGCCCCGTAAGGGCCTCGTGACGCAGGTGCTCGACGGCGGCGGCCGCCTCGGGCCTCTCAGTGAGCTCGGCCCGGTAGGCCTCGACGAACTGGAGCCAGGGCAGGTCCCCGCTGTGGAAGGCCCGCCGCAGCTCGGTGGTGGGGGTGGCGTCCTTGGCCCACTCGTCGAGAGCGGCGCGCTCCTTGGACACGCCGCGGGGCCAGAGCCGGTCCACCAGGACCCGTGCTCCGTCCTCGGCGCTGGGCTCCTCACGGATGCCTTTGAGAACCACGTTGTCAGATGAAGGAAGGTGTTGACTCATACCAGCGACGCTACTCGCCTCGGCTGCTGGTGCGGTCCCATCGGCTCGCAGTGAACCGGGCGTGCGAGCGGCGCTCACCGACTCAGGCGCCATCGGTCGATCGCGGTGAGGAACTCCCGTTCCAAGGCCCGGGTGAGCCGCGCATCGGGGTACCCCGTGGCTCCGATGAGGCTGAAGAGTCCCCGGACCGCATCGGTGTCGACGCTGCTGGCCAGGGCTGCAAGGCGCTCAGGCGGCAGCCGGGCCTCCATCCGGGAGACCATGACCTGGGCGCGCTGCTCGATCTGCGCCTCTGACATCTCGGTCGGCTCCTGGGAGTAAAGGGCCAGTGACTCGGCGTCGTAGTCAGGATCCGGGTCCACGAAGAGGAACTCCGCCTCCGGCGGCATCTGGCCGCGATAGCAGGCCAGGTCGGTCAGGTCCCGCTCCTTGCGCACGGCGCAGCGGGTGGCCTCATCGGCAGCGGCCTGCTCCAGCCGGTCGAAGAAGGCCGCCATACGTGGGGATATCGGTGAGACCGTCGAACCGGCTTTGGCTCGCTCCAGCAGGCCGGCGAGCATGTCCCTCTGCCTGGCGACCTCGGCCAGGTGATCCTCCACGGCGGCCAGTGCCCCGGCCAGGTCCTCGACCACGGAGCCGGCCGCCGCGCGTGCTTCAACCGTTCCGGCCGCGGGCGCGTCGTCGGGTTGCTCGACGCCGGTCGCCTCGGACTCGTCGAGAACGCGCCTGATGGTCTCCAGGGACACACCGGCCTGGACCAGCCAGCGGATCCGGGAGAGCCGGGCGACGTGGCTCAGGTCGTAGTCGCGCCAGCCGCCCCGTTCTCCGGGAACTGGAAGCAGACCCAGCGAGTGGTAGTAGCGCACCGTGCGCACGGTTGTTCCGGTCAGCTCGGCGATCTCGGCAACGCGCATGGGGACAGTCTCACACGGCACCCGGATCCTGAGCCGTTCGGATCCACGTAGTGGGGCCGGATCATGGGGAGTGCGATCCGTTTGCCGGGGCATGCCCGCGTTGCTACTGTGCCCGCGTGATGACAGGCGGATCAGGTACTGACGGCGGCAGCGGCGCCCCGTCTCACCTTCCGCAGGCGGGAGGGTCCTGGTGAACGGCACGCGAGGCAACCTGCAGGTCGGCGACCTGCTCCAGGGCAGTGCAGGCGCCCTGTCAGTCACAGGTTGCCTGCTCTTCAAGGAATGGGACACCCAGGACCACTGCTTCTACTACTGGGAGGAGTGGCAGCTCATCGGGGCCAGCAACGCCGACACCTGGGTCGAGGTCGACCACGATCCCGGCGAGGTCCTCTTCTACGAACCCGTTCGTCTCCAGGAGACGATCGAGCCGTGGGCCCTGACCGTCGGCCAGACGATGCCGCTGACGATCAATGGCGTCCTGCACCGGGGCATGGTTGAGGAGGTGACCACCGGAACGCTCGAGAACGTCATCGGTTCCCCGGTGTGCCCACTCAACATCGGCGAGACCATGACCTACGCCGAGGTACGGCTGACGGACCCGGCCGGCGTGACCAGCAGACTGACCATCGACAGCCACCGTTTCCGTGACCTCCTGGCATACCGCAAGACCTCCTTGTCCACTGCGCAGCAGAAGCAGCTCTTCGGGCGGGTCCTGTACAACCGCCGATCTGTCCCCGGAAGAACCGGCCGGAACATCGGATGCGCGGTCGTCGCCGCCCTCGTCAGTATCGTGCTCATCGGCGGACTGTTCTCCGCCTGCTCCAACCCTGGCCGTTCCAATGGCGACGCCGATTCCACCAGCACCTCGCACTCGGGCTCCTCACGGAGCTATCGTCACCGCCCGGTCTACGGGGGCGGCGGAGGTGGAGTCGGTAAGTAGGCCCGCCCCATCGGTGGTGGGCTTCCCGCCATGCGTTGTTGACGGCGGGAGAGCGAGGATGGGGACCTCAGCCCGTTTGTCGGCTGCCTGCCTCGTTGCTACCGTGCTCGCGTGAGTGCGGTGAGCCTGTGTTCCGTCAGCTACAAGATCAGTGGCGCCGAGCCGTATGCGCTCAACGACCTGTCCACCGTGGAGTCAATTCTCCTTGGCGCCGCCCAGACGGCGGGACTGACAGCCGTATCCAGCGCTCACCACCGCTTCGAGCCCCAGGGACTGAGCGCCGTCATCATTCTGTCCGAGTCGCATATCGCCGCCCACACCTGGCCCGAGTCCGGCACCGGCTACGTGACGCTCACCAGCTGTCGCACACTGACCCCCGCCCAGATCGAGGCCGTGGGGGAGTTGGTGCGCAGGCGCCTGCGGGCCCAGCAGGTGACCAGCTCGGAGATCACGCTGTGAGTGTCAGAGGCGATCTGAGAGTCGGTGAGACGCTTCGCGGTTCCTTGAGGAAGAAGCGCCGGTACTACACCGTCATGGGGCGAGTTGTCCTGAAGCGACGGGATCAGGGAAGTCGGCGCTTCGTCAAGCGGGAGCAGTGGCGCCTGATCGACGACGAGGGTAGAGAGCTCTGGCTGGAGATCCGTCGAGATACCAACAAGGTTGTTCTTCACGAGCCGGTTCCTGTCCAGCCGGCGATTGACCCGCTCACGCTCGAGGTCGGTTGGAGCCGGAAGCTGAGAGTCCGTGGCCGGCCGTGCACCGTCGAGGTCATGAATGTGCGCCGTGCTGAGATCGACCACGAGACCGGGGCCATCGATCATTCGCAGGGGGCTCTCACCGCGACGACGTGTGCCGAGCTCCGCGTGGTGGATGCTCAGGGCTCGATCTCCACCATGGTGGTCGATGCACATCGCCTCCACACCCGAGAGATCTACAGCGAAACAGGTCTGTCCTCCTCGAAGCAGTACAGGGTCTTCGGTAGGCCCGTGACTCGACCGTGGTGGATACCCGGTTTCGTGCGAAGGTTCTGGCGGTGGTTCCCCGCGGCGATCTCCGGGACGAACGGTAGCGTGTGGGCCCCCGTGTTCTGGATCGTCCTGATGTTCGTGGTGCTGGTGCTTGCCGAGCTGATCGATGAAGATGAGGGTTTCTTTCCCTCAGGAGGCGGCGTCTCCTTCCGGAATCGCTCGGTCTACGGCGGCGGGGGCGGCGGCGTCGGAAAATGACCTGGAGCCCACTGACTCAACCCCCTCGACGGTCATACACGAAGGAGAAGACATGTCGCTCATGACCATCGCTCACCACTCATCGGTCGACCTCAACTGGCAGTCACTGCTGAGCACCATCGTCTACGCGGTGCTCGGAGTGTTCCTGCTCATGGTGTTCGCGCTGCTGGTCAACCGCATCTTCCGTCTTGACCTCAGACGTGAGCTCATTGAGGACCAGAACATCGGCCTGGGGGTCGCCTTCGCCGGTACGGCGCTGGCCATCGCCATCATCATCGCCGCGACCATTCTGAGCTGAGCCGCACACCATGACCCACGGCCGAATCGGGCGACGGGAGAACGTCGCCCTGTTCACTGCGGCGCTGCTCGCCGCGATCGGCGGGCTCATCTACGAGCTCATCCTGGGCACGGCCGCCTCCTATCTCCTGGGCGACTCCGTGCTCAGCTTCAGTCTGGCCACTGGTATCACCCTGTTCGGCATGGGCATCGGCTCGCTGCTGGTCAACCGCTTCCGTGCAGCGCCGGCAGTCGTCTTCGGTGTCAGCGAGGTGCTCCTGGGCCTCATCGGTGGCAACTCCGTCCTCCTGCTGTACCTGGCCTTTGGGCGCACACGCCTGCACTGGGTGGTCTTCGGCGGTATCAGCCTGACCATCGGCATCCTCATCGGCCTGGAAATCCCGCTGCTGGTGCGGACCTTCGCCGCCTTCGGGCGCCGCTCGACCAGTGAGCTGCTCGGCAAGGTCATGGCCATCGACTACTTCGGCTCCCTGGTGGCCTCCCTGGTCTTCCCCCTGGTGCTCCTCCCACAGCTCGGCCTCATGCGCGGGGCCTACCTGGTAGGCGCCCTCAACGTCCTGGTCGCACTGCTCGTCCTGCTCCAGGTGCGCACACCGCGCAAGATCCTGTGGGCGGCCACCGCCGCCGTGGTGGCACTGGTCGGCATGTTCGCAGCCGCCAACCGCATCGAGCGCAGTGTGGAGGCGCTGACCTACAACGACCCGATCGTCTACTACCAGCAGACCGCCTACCAGAAGGTCGTCCTCACCCAGTACCAGGATGACCTGCGCCTGTACCTCAACGGCCAGCTCCAGTTCTCCAGCCTGGACGAGGCCAGGTACCACGAGACTCTGTCCGCCAGTGCCATGACCTCGGTGAAGGATCCCGCCCACGTGCTTGTGCTCGGCGGCGGTGACGGTCTGCTGGCCCGGGAGATCCTGCGCTACCCCAGCGTCACCGACGTCACCATCGTGGACATCGACCCTGATGTCACCGAGTTGGCTCGGAATAACCGCCTGCTCAAGGACCTCAACCACGCCTCCCTGTCCGACCCCAGGGTGAAGGTCGTCAACGACGACGCCTTCACCTACGTCCAGGACTCCAAAGCGACCTACGACGTCGCTCTCATCGACCTGGTCGACCCCTCCAACGAGAAACTCGCCAAGCTCTACTCCACCGAGTTCTATCGGAACATCGAGGCGCGGCTGGCACCCGAGGGCGTCATGGTCACCCAAGCGACCTCCACCTTCTTCTCACCCCACGCCTTCTCCACGGTGGCCAGCACCGTCGCCGCCGCTCAGCCGGATCGACAGATCCTGCCCTTCTCCACCAATGTCCCCTCCTTCGGGGAGTGGGGCTTCGTGCTGTCCACCAGGACGCCGCAGAACCTCATCAGCCAGCCACTGCCCCAAGGCCTGACCTACCAGGACCGCAAGACCCTGGAGTTCATCATGCGAACCAAGCCGGCCCGCACCGAGTTCATGGAGCCCTCCACCCTCCTGCATCCGCGGATCGTCGAGGTCTACAACCAAGACATGCGGCAGTGGCGCTACTACTGAACCACTCAGGGAGAGGCGGCGAAATCGGCTCGGTCTGAAGAACTCCGGAGGCGACTTCGCCGCTGCGCTCTTATCGCACCGAGTTGGCCGCCTTACCTCATCTCAGGATTCTGATGGTCAGCCAGGCCGCGATCCCAGCGATCACCACACAGCTCATCAGGGACACGATAACCGCCATGCCGAGGATGAACAGATAGAACATCGACGTCAGCGTTGCCAGCCAGATGAGTGTGACACGAGCAGCGCGAGGAAGGGCTGTCACCAGGCATGCCCCGGCTGCGACGATCACCAGGCCGCTGACGGCGAAGCTCATGAAGCCGGGGTCAGTGACGCTGACCGACTCGAGCGTCCCTCCCCAGATGATGATGAGGAGACCGCAGACGGCCAGGCATGCTCCGGCGATGTCTCGTCCGCTCAACTGCAGCCGGGACGACTTGTCGCGGTTCGTTGCTGTCATGTTGTTGTTTTCCTTCCGATGATGAGATGCGTAGTTGTCGCCAAGACGTCTGTCGTTATCTGGTGTTCGCCGAAGCCGCGAGCTCGCGTCCCCAGCTGTGGGCGTCGGACTCCTGGCCGCTGGCCAGCGGGCCCTTGCTCGCCGTGACCACGAAGCTTCTGACCGACACCGTCCGCCGACCCTGCCGCCGCTGTAGCGTCTTGGCAATCGCCTTGGCCGCAGAACCGCTGAGCCAGCCCTTGGAGATGACCGTGTCAAAGGCCGCGGCGTCGATGGATGCCGGGATTGCCACGGTCTCCAGCCACTCGCCGATCCCAGGGGAGGCCTCTTCCGACGCCGCCTGCTCACGGGCCTTGGCCCGCGTGGTCGTGGTCGGCAGGCGCCGGTTGTGGGTGGGAGCTCCCAGGGCGAGTAGATCCAGGTCCGAGGGCAGGGCACTCGGAGCCCGGGCAACGTCGATGACCTGAGCCTCGATGCCGCCCTCGATCAACCCGGCGGCGACGGCCTCGGCGATGGCCCGAGTATTGCCGAAGTAGGACTCAACAACGATGAGCGCCCTGGTCATGGTGTCCTCCTGAAGGCTGGTACCGGCGATGTCACTGGCGACGTGTGCGTCATGAACCCACTGTCAGGTGTGACGCCACGTCGCACGCAAACGGGGCCCGCCGCTCTCAAGGCGGCGGGCCCCGTCAGACCGAGAGGATCGGTGGGGAGGAAGGACGAGCCGGGGCGACGAACGGCGTCGCCCCCGGCGTGTCTCAGAGCTGGGAGGCGTCGACGGCGAAGGTGTTGCAGGCCTGCACTGAGCCGGAGTTCATCCCGGTGGTGAACCAGCGCACGCGCTGCTCGGAGGATCCGTGGGTCCACGTGTCGGAGTCGACGTGCCCCTTGGCCCGCTCCTGGATGTGGTCATCGCCCACGGCCTCGGCCGCGCCCAGCGCGCCCTTGATCTCCTCACTGCTGGGACGATTGAGGAAGGGCTTGCCGGTGTCCGGGTCGGGGGTGGAGGAGGCGTGGTTGACCCAGATCCCCGCGTAGCAGTCCGCCTGGAGCTCCAGTCGCACCGAGTCCGACGTCGCACCGCTGCCCGAGCGGTCGGCCTTGGCCATCTGCCCGGTCAGGTGCTGGATGTGGTGGCCGAACTCGTGGGCCACGATGTACTCCTCCGCCAGGGGCGTGTCAGCGGCCCCCAGGGAGCGCTCCATCTCGGAGAAGAAGCTCATGTCCAGGTAGACCGTCCGGTCCCCTGAGCAGTAGAAGGGACCGACCGCCGAGGAGGCGTTGCCGCAGGCCGAGGAGATCTGGGTGCCGTCCCACAGGACGAACTCGGGCTTGGCGTACTTGAGCCCCGCCTGGGCGGGAAGCTGCTCGGTCCACACCGCGTCGAGGGACTCGGCGGTGGCCACCATGCGGCACTGGGTGTACTTGTTGGCACTGTCCCCGCTGGTGCAGACGGAGGTGTCGATCGATGAGGCCGTCGACGTCGTCGTCCCGGTCTGCTGCTGCGCCCCCAGCATGGAGGTCAGGTCCACTCCCGTGAGCTGGGAGATGAGCACGACGGCGATGACGGTCAGGATGGAGCCGCCACCGATCACGGCGCCCCGACCTCCGCCGGAACGGGTCTGGACCCGGTTGGGGTCGAGCTGGATATCGCGGTTGAAGGACACTGGCCACCTCTGAGAACACGCCTGCAATGAGGCTCGGACGAAGCCCACGCTACCGTGACACCGTCACCGGTGCGAAGCGGGGACACAGAGGAGAATAATGGCGGGATCCTGCACAGTCCCTGGAAGGCCTGGTCGGGGTAGCCTGATGCCGTGCTCTACGACCTGCTGTACAAGACCGTGCTGACCCGTATCGACCCCGAGCTGATCCACGACGTGTGCCTGGACGCGATCGAGATCACCGGCAAGGTTCCCCTCGTCAGGGACGTGGTGCGCCAGATGTGGGGGCGCAGGCCGGTCTTCCCCGTGCCCTCGGCCAACCAGGGCGGTCCCTTCGCCCGACCCGTGCCAGGCATCCTGGGGCTCGCAGCGGGCATGGACAAGGAGGGACAGGCCGTCGAGGGCCTGGACATGCTCGGCTTCGGCTTCATCGAGGTCGGCACCTTCACCGCCCACCCCCAGGGCGGCAACGACAAGCCCCGCATGTGGCGCTACCCGCAGATGCGCGCCGTGCGCAACCGCATGGGCTTCAACAACTCCGGGGCGGATGAGGCCGCCAAGCGCCTGCGGGCACTGCGCCGCACCCCTCGAGGGCGATCCATCGTCGTCGGCGCGAACATCGGCAAGACCAAGGTGACCCCGCTCGAGGAGGCGGTGGAGGACTACCGCTACTCGGCCGCGGCAGTGGCCCGCTGGGTCGACTACCTCGTTGTCAACGTCTCCAGCCCCAACACCCCCGGGCTGCGCAGCCTGCAGAGCGTTGAGACGCTGCGACCGATCCTCGAGGCGGTGCGCGAGGCCGCCGACCGCGCCGCCAGGCGGCACGTGCCGCTCCTGGTCAAGATCGCCCCGGACCTGGCTGACGAGGACATCGACGCGGTTGCGCAGATGGTCCTGGACATGGGCCTCGACGGGGTGGTGGCCACCAACACGACCATCGACCACGACCTGGGGGAGGGCGGCCTGTCCGGCGCCCCACTTCTGCCCCGCGCCCTGGAGGTCGTGCGCCGCCTGCGCCGCGGGCTGGGGCAGGAGCCCACGATCATCGGCGTCGGAGGCATCTCCTCCGTCATGGACGCCGAGCTCATGCTCGACGCGGGTGCGGACCTGCTTCAGGCCTACACGGCCTTCATCTACAACGGTCCCGCCTGGCCGGGGCGCATCAACCGGGCCCTGGCCACGGGCTCCGCCGCCCGGGCGACTGCCTGAGCCCCGGGCGACCGGGGCCGCCCCACAGCGGCCCCGGAGCGGATCAGGAGGGGTACTGGCCCCGACTGACCAGGGCGGCGGGACGGCGCCAGCGCCGCAGCATGAAGCAGCGCGACATGATGTAGAAGAGGATCGTCCCCTCGTCCTTGACCTTCTCCTGACCGAACTTTGCGATGAGGCGGCGGCGCAGGCGCGCCCAGCACCAGACGGCGTCGGCGATCGCCAGAAGCAGGTAGCCGTTCATCGCCAGCACTGTGTAGAAGCTGACGAGCGGGTAGTGGGGCAGGATGCGGCTGAATCCGAAGGAGATGATGAGCAGGACGAAGATGAGGGGCATGAAGTACTCGCCCAGGTTGAAGCGCGCATCAACGAAGTCGCGGATGTAGCGCTTGATCGGCCCCTTCTCACGGGAGGGAAGGTACTTCTCCTCACCGGTGACCATGGCCTCGTTCTGGCGCTTCCAGGCGGCGTCACGGGCCGCTCGCGCCTCCCGCTTGGCGGCCGCACGGTCCTTGGGGACCACGGGGTGCAGGTTCTTGGCCTGCTGGTCCTTACGCCGGGGCGTGGGGCGTCCCTTGCCTCCGGGCTTGGGGGAGGGCTCGGCCACGGGCTCCGGCTCAGGGGTCTGGCTGCGCTTCTTGAACAGGCTCACGGTGCCAAGACTAGCGGCAGCGGCGCGATACCCTGAAAACCATGATCACCGTTGATGCCGTGCGCACCGCCGTGCACACCTCCATGCCCACCATCGTCTCCGACCTGACGGATCTGGTCGCGATTCCCTCGGTCTCCGCCTCCAGCCACGACCAGTCTGAGGTCCAGCGCTCCGCCGAGGCCGTGGCCGCGCTCCTGCGCGACAGCGGTCTGGATGCCGAGATCCTCTCGGTGCCCGCCCCTGACGGCACCCCCGGTCGGCCCGCCGTCCTGGCCCACAAGGCCGGCCCCCAGGGCAGCCCGCACGTCCTGCTCTACTCCCACCACGACGTCCAGCCCGTCGGCGACCCGACCGGCTGGGACCAGGCCGACCCCTTCACCGCCGAGCGGCGCGGGGAGCGGCTGTTCGGACGCGGAACCGCTGACGACAAGGCCGGCGTCATCACCCACGCCCACGCCCTGCGCATCCTGGCTTCCCTGGCCGACGGCGAGCTGCCCTGCTCCGTGACGGTCTTCATTGAGGGTGAGGAGGAGGTGGGCAGCCCCTCCTTCGAGAACTTTCTGACCACTCACCGCGACCGCCTGGCCTCCGACGTCATCGTCGTGGCCGACTCCTCCAACTGGAAGGTCGGCATCCCGTCCCTGACCACCTCGCTGCGCGGCGTCGTCCAGGTTGACGTCCGTCTCGACATGCTCGACCACGCGCTTCACTCCGGCATGTACGGCGGCCCCGTGCTGGATGCCGCCACCGCCATGTGCCGACTGATCGCCTCCTGCCACGACGACGCCGGTGACGTCGCCGTGGCCGGACTGGTCAGCCGGTCCCAGGCCGACGCCGACTTCCCCGATTACCCGGAGGCCGACTTCCGCGCCGACGCCGGCATTCTCGACGGCGTCGAGCTCTCCGGCACCGGTGACCTCACTGCCCGGCTGTGGACCAAGCCCTCGCTGACGCTCATCGGCATGGACGTCACGCCCCTGGAGCTGGCCGGCAACGTCCTGACCCCCTCGTGCACGGCCCGGCTTTCGCTGCGCATCGCTCCTGGACAGGATCCGGCCGCGGCCCAGGAGGCCCTGGTCGCCCACCTGGAGAAGCACGTGCCCTTCGGGGGCCGGCTGACCGTCACCGGCCGTGAAGCCGGGCCGGCCTTCGACGGCTCCGAGGTCACGCCCGCCTCCGAGGCCGCTCACTGGGCCCTGTCCACCGCCTGGGATACCGAGGCCGTCAATATCGGACAGGGCGGCTCCATCCCCTTCATCGCTACCCTCAAGGAGACCTTCCCGGGTGCCCAGGTGCTCGTCACCGGGATCGAGGACCCCGATACTCGCGCCCACAGTGAGAACGAGTCCATGCACCTGGGCGAGCTCGAGCACATCGTGGTTGCCGAGGCCCTCCTCCTGGCCCGTCTGGGCGGTGCCATCGACTCATGACGGCCAGTGCTCACCGAGACCGCAACCGGAGAACGAGCCCATGAAGGTTCTCCTCGCCCCTGGTGGCTTGTGGCCCGAGCCCGCTGGAGTGCCTTTGGCGGGCTCGGGAACTGGTCTTGCCCCGGGCCGGGTCGCCTCCTGTCTGGCGCGTGGCTGGCGGGCGGCGCGCCCCCATGACTCCCTGACCCTGCTGCCCATGGCGGACGGCGGACCGGGCTCGGCGCAGGTGATCGCCCCCGATCAGGTCGCCTCCCGGGAGGTCATTCAGGGGCGGGGCCCGCTCGGAGAGGTCAGAGAGGTCGACCTGGTGCGTCTGGTTCCCAGGCCCTCACGATCCGGGAACCGGCACCCCGCAGAAGCGAGCACCTGGTTCCTGGACGCCGCCCGTCTCCTGGCGCTTCCCTCAGATCCCGATGAGGCGGCCCAGGAGGCGCTGGAGGGCAGCACCTCCGGTTTGGGAGAAGTCATCGGTGCAGCCCTGAGCCGTACCGGCCCCGTGGACACGCTTGTGGTGGGGATGTCGCGCTCCGCCGTCCACGACGGGGGCCTGGGAGCCATCGATGCGCTCGGCGGCCTGCGAGCAGCCAAGGACCTGCTGTCGCATCGCAGCCTGGGACTGGCCCTGGCCGACGACATCTCCCTGGGAGGCATGAACGGTGCCGGGGCGGCACTGACGAGTATCACCTCCATCAGCCCGGAGCGGGCCCAGGAACTGGACCGCCGCGCCTGCGCCAAGGCAATGGAAAGCGTCAGGGCGGCCGAGGACCTCGATCCCGGTGGCCTCAATGCACGCAGGAGTCTGCCTGTCGTCTCTGCACTCGACGACGCCGGGCCGTCCGCCTCTGCGCACGCGGCGGACTCGGCAGGGACGGCTCGCCTGAGCGTGTCGACCTGGGGGACCGGGGCGGGCGGGGGCAGCGCCCTGCTGCTGCGGGCCCTGGGAGCCTGGGCGCGGCCCGGGGCGCGAGTCATGGCTGAGCTCGTCTGTCTGAGCGAGGCCGCCTACGGGCAGGACCTGGTGGTCTCGGCCTGGGGAGAGCTCTACGACGTCCTGGCCGACGGCGTCGTGGGCGTCGTCGGCCAGCAGGCCGCCTCACAGGCACAGCCGTGCATCCTGGTGTGCGGGCGCTGCGCCGTCAGTCGCGGCGAGCTGGCCGCAACCGGTGTCACCAACGCCTACGGACTGCAGGAGGCTCACGCCGCCGAGCCCTGGGAAGCGACTGACTCCCACGGGCTGGAGGCACGGCTGGTAGACCTCGGCTCCCGGTTGGCCCGCACGTGGTCGCGCTGACCGGAGCACTGGCGTCAGCACACCGCTGCCGGCCAACCGGGGCTCAGTCGATGGGGGCCGCGGCGGTCGAGTCGCGCACGATGAGGTCGGGGGCGAAGAGCATCTCGGTGTCGGCCGGCCGCTGCCCGTTGAGCTGCGCGAGGAGCGTGGAGACGGCCGCCCGGCAGATGGACTCCACGGGCTGACGCACCGTGGTCAGCGGCGGGTCCGTCATGGGGATGAGTGGCGAGTCGTCGTAGCCGATGACGGAGACGTCATGAGGCACTGACCTGCCCGTCTGGCGCACCCCGTGGACCACACCCAGGGCCATGACGTCCGAGGAGCAGACGATGCCGGTGCAGCCCTGCTCCAGCAGGTGCAATGCTGCGCTGACCCCGCCCTCGTAGGTGTAGAGCGTCTCCACGATGCGCAGCGGCTCCTCGGGAAGGCCCTCGCCCATGGCGTCCTCGTAACCGGAGCGCTTGCGCTGAGCCGGCACCATGCGCATCGGCCCCATGGCCAGGCCGATGCGCTGGTGACCCAGGGCGATGAGGTGATCCACCGCGATGCGGGTCGCCCGGCGGTCATCGGTGGCGAAGCCCGGTGCCTTGATGGTCGGCGCGTTGCCGTTGATCGTCACCAGTGGTACGCCACGCTCACGCAGGCGCTGGTAGCGGGTCACGTCACCGGTGGTGTCCGCGTGGCGTCCGGAGACGAAGATGATGCCGGCGACACCGCGGTCCACGAGCATCTCGATGTACTCGTCCTCGCTGATACCGCCGGGGGTCTGGGTACACAGCAGGGGAGTGTGCCCGGAGGGTGCCAGGAGCTGTTCGATCTGCTGGGCGAACAGCGGAAAGATCGGGTTGCTCAGCTCGGGCACGATCAGCCCCATGAGACCGCGGGAGGTCTGGTGCACCGACTCGGGCCGCTCGTAGCCCAGGATGTCGAGCGCAGCGAGTACCTGCCGACGGGTCGAGTCAGCCACGTTGGACTTTCCATTGAGCACACGGGAGACAGTCGCGGTGGAGACGCCCGCCTGGTCGGCGATGTCAGTGAGAGTGAGTCTCTGTGGCATGAGTGAATCCTACGAAGAACGGTCAGGATGGAGGGGCTGACTCGCCTGAACCGACAGCGGAACGTCGCGTCCCTCGACTGACCATCATCGCAGTTCATGTCCCGTTTGTGGGAATCCGGGACGGTGAGGTGGCGCCGTCGGCCCCTGATTCCCGGCTGATGGGACGGGAAGGATGCGTCAAGGCGCCCGGCCCCGATCAGCCCTTGACCGCACCCGAGATCGATCCGCCGACGATATAGCGCTGCAGGTATTGGAACAGAGCGATCACCGGGGCCATGGTGAGGACCGCTCCGGCAGCGAAGATGCCCAGGTTGTTGGAGCGGTCGCCGACGAGCATGCCGTAGAGCCCCACTGCGAGCGTCTTCTGGGAGTTGTCGGTCAGAATGATCGAGCCCAGGAGGAACTCGCTGATGACACCCACGAAGGCCAGCAGGAAGGTGGTGGCGATGATCGGCTTGAGCGTGGGCAGAAGGATGATGTGGAAGACCTGCCAGTGCGTGCAGCCGTCGATGATGGCGGCTTCATCGAGCTCGCGGGGAATCGTGTCGAAGGTTCCCTTGATGAGCCACACCTGCCCCAGTGCTCCGCCCATGAGCGCCAGGCTGTAGCCGGCCAGGGTGTTGAGGCCGAGGAAGGGGACGACCTGGCCGATGTCGGAGATCATCGTGTAGATGGCGATCATGGACAGGATCGCGGGGAACATCATAATCAAAAGCAGGGCGAGCAGGCCGCCGCGGCGTCCGGTGAAGCGGAACCGGGAGAAGGCGTAGGCCCCCAGCAGGGACAGGAAGACCTGAGCGGTTGCCACCACTGTGCAGATGATGATCGTGTTGAGGTACCAGCGCAGGAATGGGCCTCGCGCTCCAGACAGCAGGTTCTGGTAGTTGACCAGACTCACCTTGGTTGGGATCAACCCGGTGGATGCCACCGTGCCCAGGGGGTTGAGAGAGGCGGAGATGACGTAGAGGACGGGGAAGGCTGCGAAGACCAGGGCGATGACGCCGACGACGTGTCTCCAGCCGATCTCCCGGAACCAGCGTGAGAACGGCATGTGATTCTCGATGACGACGCTGTCCTCGGAACTGTTTGATGCGGACCGGGACACGGGCTGCGATGAGGTGCTCATGATGATGTTCTTTCCGAGGTCGGCTGGTCAGTTGACGTCTTCGAGCTTCTTGGTGGCTCGGAACTGCAATGCGGCCAGGACGCCGGTGACGGCGAACAGGACCACGGAGACGGCCGAGGCGAATCCGAAGTCCGAGCCGGCACGGCCGAAGGCGATGCGGTAGACCATGGAGATGAGGATGTCGGTTCCGCCGCGTGTGTACTCCCCGGCCGGGAAGGGCCCACCCTCGGTCAGCAGCTGGATGGCATTGAAGTTGTTGAAGTTGAAGGCGAAGGTGCTCACCAGCAGAGGGGCGACGGCGACCAGGAGCAGTGGGGTGACGATGCGCCATGTGGCCTGCATGCCACTGGCGCCGTCCATCTTGGCCGCCTCCTTGACATCGCCGGAGATGGACTGCAGAGCGCCGGTGCACACGATGAACATGTAGGGGAAGCCCATCCACGTGTTGGTGAGCAGGACGGCGATCTTGGCCATGGTCGGGTCGGACAGCCACGGGATACTGAGGTGCATCATCCGATTGATGAGGCCGAAGTCCTGGTTGTAGAAGTTCGACCACACGAGCAGCGAGATGAAGCCGGGTACGGCGTAGGGCAGCAGGAGGAAGGAGCGGTAGAGCTTCTTACCCTTGATGCGATCATCATTGAGGGTCAGCGCCAAGAAGAAACCGAGGCCGAAGGTGAGCAGCACCGAGCCCAGGGCGAAGATGATGGTCCATGCGAAGGCCTTGAGGAACTGGGAGGCCAGGTTGCCCTCAGTGAAGAGCCGTGAGTAGTTGGCCAGCCCCACGTTCTGCTTCCAGGACTGGGCCAGCCTCTCTCCCTCGGCGTTGACGAAGTGCTCGGACAGCCCCACCTTCTTGACCGAGTAGACGTCCCCGGTGGCGGTGTTGGTAATGGTGTCGGAGGACTTGTTGTAGACCATCCGCTTGGTTCCCTCGAAAGCGGTCCGGATGCCCTGAACCTTGACCGTGGTCTTGTCCCTGAAGGGAACCGACATGGCGCTGATGTCCTCGTAGGCGGTGTTGATCTGCCTGGGAGACAGGATCGTGTATCCCTCCGCCTTGGTCACCACGCCGTTGTCGACGGTGACGGTGCTGGCGTCGACCTTCTCCAGCTTCTTCCCGTCACTTCCCCGCAGCACCTCCTTGGTCTGCGGATTGACGAGGAACAGTGAGAAGGGGCCCTTGGTGACGTCGCCGTCGGTCGCGACTGACAGACCATAGGTGGGAGAGTCCTCGGTGCGGACCATGGAGTTGTTGGTGATGGAGGCGATGGCCTCCTCCTTGTTCCCGCGATACCCGTCCCCGAAGTTCGTGAAGGAGGTTTGAATGGTCAGCACGATGGGGACGATGAGGAAGACGGTGAGGAAGAACGTGCCGGGGAAGAGGTACTTGGCGGGCACGAATCTCTTGGTCGAGTACAGCAGGAACATGGCCCCCGTGGTCAGGACGACGATTCCCAGCCACAACCACATCCGATAGGCGATAAGAAGTGGGACGAGGTAGATCGCTGCGACCAGCGTGAGGGACAGCACGATGATGCGACCGACGAGACCTCTGATGGTCGTGGTCTTCTCCCTCGGGGTGGTGGATGCGGACGTCATTATCTGCGGGTCCTTTCCAGAAGTGGGAAAGCAGTATGAGGAATAACCGGGTGCGTGGAGAAGCGTTCCGCTCTTCGGCGTCGAGGCGGTTTACGAGCCCTTGATCGACGCCTTGATGGTCTGGCCGACCCCGGTCATGGTGCTGGCGGGATCGGCCCCACCGACGATGTTGGCCTGAGCACGTCCAAGGGGTTCCCACACTGAGGACATGGCGGGGATCGCGGGCATGGGGTCGGCCTTGGCGGAGAGCTCCGTGAAGGTGACCATGTCGGGGTGCTCCGCCTTGAGCTTGTCCGCGAGGTCCTTCTGGGCCGGGGGCAGCTCGTTGGTGGGGAACATCGATGCCGCGAAGGTCATGTCCTTGGCCGCGTCGGCCACGAAGGTCTCGGCGAAGGCCTTGTTCTTCCCGTTGGAGGCGACATAGAAGCAGTTGACTCCGACGAAGGGGCTCGCCTGACTGTTCTTGATGTCTTTGAAGCCCGGAATCCGAGTGAGCTGGTAGTCGATACCGGCCTTCTTGATGTCCGCCAGGGCCCATGGCCCCGAGATGAGGTAGGGAGCCTTACCATCGGTGAACAAGGAAATGTGGTTGGCGGCCGTGACCGACTTCCTGAGGACTCCCTGCTGGCCGAGCTGGCGGATCTTCTCCGCGGCCTTGATGGATCCCTCCTTGCCGATACCGAGGTCATTGGGATCGTAGGAGCCGTCAGGGTTCTTGCCGAACATGTAGCCGCCGGCGGCGGTGTAGATCGGCTCCATGTTGTAGGCGTCGCCCTTCTCGTCGACGACCTGCGACAGGACGAGCTCGGTTCCGGCCGCCTTGCCGGCCTCGATCATCTCCTCGATGCTGGCCGGCTGCGTCACTGAGGTCAGTGCCTTGTTGACGAACAGGCCCAGGCACTCGACGGCGTAGGGCGTTGCGTAGATCTGGCCGTCGTAGGTGACCGCCTTGAGCGCGATGTCGGAGTAGTTGGATTCGGCCTCGGGGCTCAGAACAACCGGCCGGATCGCGCTGTTCTGCACCAGGTTGCCGATCCAGTCGTGTGCGCCGAGGACGATGTCAGGGCCGTTGCCGGCCTGGTTGGCGGTGATGAAGTTGGGCTGCAAGTCATTGGCGACGGTCTGGACCGCCACCGAGATGCCCTGCTGCTCGCCCCAGGTCTTGGCGATCTCCTTGAGGGAGTCCGCCTTCTTCTGATCCGCCCAGATGACCAGATCGGCATCGGAGTCGCCTGCCGAGGCGTCAGATGCCTGTGAGGCAGCGCCGCCCGAGGCCGCCGTACCCGCAGTATTGCGCGAGCCGGAGCAGGAGGCCAACGTTGGCACGGTGGAGGCCAGAGCGGCCATCGTCAGGAAGGATCGGCGGGTGGGTGCCACAGGGATTCTCCTTCGAATCAGATCCGCAGCGAGGAGTTCCTCGCCTGGCACCATAATTTAATCGGCTTATGTAAAGATTGCAAGAGACTAATGAAACTTGCATCCGTGTGCCCTAGGCAACGGTTGTGGCCTCCAGCCAGGTCGTCGTCGCCGGGGGCACGAGTAGACGCCCCTCCTCCTGGCGCAGGGGCTGGGAGGATAGGAGAACCTTGGCCTCGGCCGGCAAGGTGACGGGGGAGTCGGAGGTGTTGACGACGACCAGGACGCCACGCACCAGGAAGGAGAGGGTCTGGGGCGGGCACCACTCCAGCCCGGTGACGAAGGCCAGGGGAGCGCAGGCCAGGTTGTACTCGTGCCGCACGTGGCCCGCGTGGCGCACGGTCGCAGTCGGAGAGCCGAACTGAGAGGACTGCACCTGCGTGTGCTCAGCCACCATGTCGGCCAGCTCCAGGGGAGCGGTTGGCTTGTCGGAGTCGGACAGGGCGATCTCATCGCCCTGACGTAGGTAGAGCGAGCCGGGCAGGGCCAGCATCATGGCCTGCAGGGCGAGCCCTCGACGCAGCCGTTCATCGTGGTTGACGGAGTACCAGCGCTGCCCGTCGCCCGGATCCAGGTGCTCGGAGAGAATGTGGGGAGGCAGGAATCGCCAGGTGGGGGGTGCCCCGAAGCGGTCGTGCTCGTCCAGCGACCGGGTCAGGTGGGACGTGAGCGACTCGGCGTTCCACCGTGTCAGTGTCAGACAGTCGTCGCGCAAGTGGTGCACCCAGTCGTCCTGGAGGTGATGACGCAGTGACTCCGGGTAGTCGGCGGTCACGTCGGCACCGATGATGCCCTCGTCGACGTACTCGGCCAGCTGGCCGTGCAGCATGGCGCAGTAGGTGCTGAGTCGATCCAGCCGGATTCCGCTGGTGAGCTGGGGAGGCACGATCGTGCCCAGGTCGATGCCGGCCGCACCGGCCTGCAGGTAGGCTTCCGAACGGCGCAGCAGGTCGTCAGCGGCGCCTTCGAGACCGGTGACGAAGCCGGTGGTCTGCTTGGCGTAGGGGCCCGTGATCGGACCCAGCGCACCGGAGATGCGCACGATGGTGCGCAGCCCCTGCTCCCCGGCCTCGTCGATGAAGCGGCGGATCGAGTCCATCTCGGTGTCGATGTCGAGCAGGCTCGGACGGATGAGTACCGCGTCCATGTCCAGGTAGCGGGCGTGCTTGATGATGGGATCGGCGCGGTCCAGCTCGGCTGCTCCCAGGGCAGGTGAGGGAATCTCGTAGACCAGTGCGTGGCGCCACCACTCTTCCGGACCGTCGTAGGGCCGGTGAATGAGGGTTGTGGTGGTGGTCACGGCAGGTGTCTCCCTTCCACCGGGTGTGCGCCCGGGGACTTGACGTCCAAGAAGTGATTCATCGATGTGAGGAGGGTGCGTGGTGACCACAAGCTGGAGGGATCGGGTACCGGTGCTCCCCTGGGATGGTGTCGGAGGTGTCGGAATGGTGACGACCATGGTAACCCGCTTCTGCGCTACCTTGTGACCATGTCAGCGCAGAAATCTGGATCCGAACCTGTGCGTATCGACGGACGAGACGCCCTTGACCTGTCCGGGTACCGGGTGCAGGACGTGGAGCGCTTCGTTCACGAGCAGGCGAAGAATCCCCAGCGCACCCCTTTCGAACGCGACCGGGCCCGGGTCCTGCACTCCTCGGCGCTGCGGCGCCTGGGGGCCAAGACCCAGGTGCTGGGGCCCGCTGCTGACGACTTCGTGCGCACCCGGCTCACCCACTCCCTGGAAGTGGCGCAGGTGGGGCGCGCCCTGGGGCAGGCGCTGGGATGCGACCCCGACGTCGTCGACACCGCCTGCCTGTCCCATGACCTGGGCCACCCTCCCTACGGGCACAACGGTGAGAAGGCGCTCGACGTCGTGGCCCGCCAGATCGGGGGCTTCGAGGGCAATGCCCAGACCTTCCGGATCCTCACCCGGCTGGAGCCCAAGACCCTTGATGCGGCCGGGAGGCCGGTCGGCGTCAACCTGACGCGGGCCAGCCTCGATGCCGTCGCGAAGTACCCGTGGCTCAAGGGGAGGGGGCCGGGTGGACCGAGCGGGCGCAGTGCGCGCAAGTACTCCGCCTACGACGACGACGCCGAGATCTTCGCCTGGATGCGTCAGGGGGCCCCGGAGGGCAGGCGCTGCATCGAGGCACAGATCATGGACCTGTCCGACGATGTCGGCTACTCCGTCCACGACGTCGAGGACGCGATCGCCCTGGGACGCCTGGACCCGGCCTGCCTGACCGACCCCAAGGAGGTCGATGAGCTGCTCGGGGCCACGCGGGCCTGGTACGGCACCGACCTGAGCGCCGACGCCCTTGGGGCGGCTTTCGACAGGCTGGCCGGCCGGCCCTACTGGATCCGCTCCTACAACGGCTCGGTGGCCGACGCAGCGCATCTGAAGAACCTCACCAGCGAGATCATCGGACGCTTCGTCTCCGCGGTCGCCTCCGCCACCCGCCAGACCTACGGCGACGGGCCCTTGACTCGCTACGAGGCCGAGCTCGTCATCCCCGAGGAGACGGCCGCGGAGATCCTCCTGCTCAAGGGCATCGCCGTGCGCTACGTCATGGAGCCGAGGGAGCACGAGCCGGTTTACCTGCGCCAGCGCACTCTCATCTTCGACCTCGCCGACGTCCTCATGACCGGCGGCGGGAAGGGAATCGACCCGGTTCTGCTCGATGTCTGGCACCGGGCTGAGAACGACGATGCGCGCCTGCGGGTAGTGGTCGACCAGATCGCCTCTCTGACGGACACCTCCGCGCGGGCCTGGCACGCCCGGCTGTGCGGCATGTTCTCCGAGGTCTAGCTGTACTGGTCGGGGAGCCCCTTCAAGCCCTGGCGCAGGATGTCGGTGCCCTCGCCTACGATGGCCCTGTGGCGGGACTGATTAGACGTGAGGACATCGAGGCGGTGCGCGAGCGCGCCAGGCTTGAGGACGTCGTCAGTGAGCACGTGACCCTCAAGAGCGCCGGCGTCGGCTCGCTCAAGGGGCTGTGCCCCTTTCACGACGAACGCACTCCCTCCTTCCACGTCCGCCCCCAGCTCGGTTACTGGCACTGCTTCGGCTGCGGTGAGGGCGGTGACGTCATCACCTTCATCGAGAAGATCCACCACCTCGGATTCGCCGAGGCCGTCGAGTACCTCGCTGACCGCACCGGGGTCCAGCTGCGCTACGAGGAGGGCGGCGCGGTGCGGCGCGGGGTCGAGCCGGGCACTCGGCAGCGCCTCATGGACGCCAACCGCCTGGCCGAGGCCTGGTTCCGCGAGCAGCTCGCCACCCCGGAGGCCCAGCCGGGGCGGGACTTCCTCACGTCCCGGGGCTTCGACCGCCATGCCGCCGCGCACTTCGGCGTCGGCTACGCGCCCGCCGGATGGGACAACCTCGCCCGCTACCTGCGCAGCTCCGGCTACACCGAGGCCGAGCTGGTCGACTCCGGCCTGTGCAGCCGGGGCGGGCAGGACGGGCGCCGTGTCTACGACCGCTTCCGCGGCCGCCTTATCTGGCCCATCCGGGACGTCACCGGAGCCACCGTCGGCTTCGGGGCGCGCAAGCTCTCGGAGGAGGATCAGGGCCCCAAGTACCTCAACACCCCCGAGACCCCCGTCTTCCACAAGAGCCAGGTCCTCTACGGGCTGGACCTGGCCAAGCGGGAGGTCGCCCGCTCCCACCGGATCGTCGTCGTCGAGGGCTACACCGACGTCATGGCCGCCCACCTGTCCGGGGTGACCACGGCCGTGGCCACGTGCGGGACCGCCTTCGGCGCGGACCACGTGCGGGTCGTGCGCCGCCTGCTGGGAGACGTTGACGACCCGGCGGCGGGAGTGGTCACCGGTCAGGGGCGAGAGGCCCGCGGCGGCGAGGTCATCTTCACCTTCGATGGGGACGCAGCCGGCCAGAAGGCCGCCCTGCGTGCTTACGCCGAGGACCAGCGCTTCGCCACCCAGACCTTCGTGGCCGTCGACCCCGGCGGCCTGGACCCCTGCGACCTGCGGATGAAGGAGGGGGATCCGGGCATTCCGCGCCTGCTGTCCCGAAGGGTGCCGCTGTTCGAGTTCGTCATCCGCACCTCCCTGTCCCACCTGGACCTGGACACTTCCGAAGGACGGGTCCGAGGGCTGCGCTCGGCGGCGCCGGTGGTGGCCGGCATCCGGGACCGGGCGCTCAAGCGCGAGTACACCCGGCGACTGGCTGGATGGCTGGGCCTGCCTGACGCGGAGGTGCACGCCGCGGTCCAGGCCGCCGGCAGGCGAGGGGCGCAGCCCAGCGCGGGGCGGGGCGGCCAGTGGCCCGCTGATGAGACCGCCGGCCCCGATGCCGCGGCCCCCGTGCGGGGCCTGCCTCCGGTGACTGATCCTGTTGAGCAGCTCGAGCGTGAGGCTCTGGCGGTCATCATCCAGTTCCCGGTGGCGGCCAACCAGGCCGGTGCAGACGAGCTGGGGGCCGACTCCTTCGGCCAGCTCACCCACCGGGCCGTCTATGAGGCCGTCGCCGCCGCCGGAGGCACTGGGGAGGTGCCGGGGCTGGTCCAGCAGGCGGTGGCCGCCGGCATGGGGGAGCAGGAGGCGCAGCGCCGGGCCACGCTGCGTTGGCTCCAGCAGGTGCGCGACGGCGCCATCGGCCTGGTCGAGGCCGCCATCACCGAGCTCGCCGTGGCACCCCTGCCCCTGCCCACGATCCGGGGACGGGGCACCGAGGTGGACGCCTCCGGTCTGGAGCGCTACGCCAAGGGCGTGCTCGACTCCCTGGCCGTCATGGGCATCAACCGCCGGCTGGTCGAGATGCGCTCACGCCACCGGCGGATGTCGCCGCAGGAGGAGGGCTACCGCGAGCTGTTCTCCCAGATCGCCGCCCTCGAGCAGCGCCGCATGCAGATCCGGCAGGGGACCTGAGGCCGGGCGGCGGCCCACGTCGGCGAGCAGGTGCAGGTAGCCTGGCGGTCATGCCGATCCTGCGCCGTCGTCAAGGCACATCCACCCGCTCCACCGCTACGCTTCCGCTGGAGATGCGCGAACAGCTGCGCGAGCCCGCCCTGGGGGCCGTTCCCCTGGACGCGGAGGGCTCGACATGGGCGGTGGCCACGGCAAGCTCCCTGGTGGTCTTCAACGGGCGCAGCGGGCCCGAGACCCACCCCTGGGACGAGGTGGAGCAGGGGAGCTGGGACGGCCAGGACCGCGTCTTCACCCTGAGGTGGACGCAGCAGAATCGCAAGGACCTTGCCTTGAAGGTCCCGGCCGGAGTCAGCAACGGCGATGCCTACGCCTCAGCGGACGTGGCCCCCTTCGCCAAGGCCCTGCGCCAACGGGTCGAGGCCGCCATCATCCACAGCGCCGTGGCAACGCTCCCCAGTGGCGCCATGGCCACGGCCAGCGTGCGTCGGGGCAGTGATGGCGAGCTCTACTCCGTCACCCGGCCACTGATCTCACAGGTCGACGAGGCGGAGGATCGTCGCACGCTTCGAGAGCTGGAAAACCGCGTCCGTGAGGGTGTGGGCCTGCCCACACGGTAGGATGTCCTTGGAATATCAGCGTTTCCTGTGCTTCGCCGGATTCGACGCCGCCGCGGGATGTTGCTAGAGTTCACTGCGCGTCAAACGCATTCCTGCGTAGCTCAATGGCAGAGCATCCGACTGTTAATCGGACGGTTGCTGGTTCGAGTCCAGCCGCAGGAGCCACCAGGGGAGTCCTCGGTCGATCAGGCCGGGGACTCTTCCTTTTCACGTACTCGGCCCTGGGGCCAGGTGGTCTGTTCTCGATGGTGCCGGTGCGGTGTGCGAGCAGCAGATCACGAGATGGGTCGAACATGACCGCGTCGCTGCGGTCATGGGAGGATGCCGCCATGGCATACCGCGACATCCGCATCATCGGCGACCCGATCCTGCGCACCGAGTGCGACTGGATCACTGACATCGACGACTCCGTCAAGGCCCTGGTTGAGGACCTGCTCGAGACAGTCGATGAGGACGGCCGGGCCGGCCTGGCCGCCAATCAGATCGGGATCGGTCTGCGCGCCTTCTCCTGGAACATCGACGGCGAGATCGGCTACATCCTCAACCCCAAGATCGTCGAGGTCTCCAAGGAGGAGTACCAGGACGGGGACGAGGGCTGCCTGTCAGTGCCGGGTCTGTGGTTCCCCACGGAGCGGGCCTGGTACGCCCGTGCTGAGGGAGTGGACCTGGACGGCAAGGAGGTCGTCGTCGAGGGGGAGGAGCTCATGGCTCGTTGCATCCAGCACGAGTGCGACCACCTGGAGGGCCACCTCTACCTCGACCGTCTCGACCGCAAGAACCGGGCCAAGGCGATGAAGGAGCTGCGAGCGCAGGGACTGTAACGTCCCCAGGACGCAAACCGGGTGGGGCAACAGGTTGCGAGACCTGTTGCCCCACCCGGTTTTCAGCAGGCGATGAGGCGTCTTGTGCTCGGCGTTCCTAGCCGACGCGGTGCAGCCAGCGCACGGGCGCGCCGGCTCCGGCGTAGCGGAAGGGCTCGAGCTCGTCATCCCAGGCCTGGCCCAGAGCCAGGTCGAGCTCGCGGCGCATCCTGTCAGGATCAGCCGCGTAGACGAGCGCGGCACGGATCCGGTCCTCAGGGACGACGACGTTGCCGTGAACATCCGTCTGGGCGTGGAAGATGCCCAGGTCCGGGGTGTGGGACCAGCGGCCGCCGTCGGTGCCGACACTCGCCTCCTCGGTCACCTCATAGCGCAGGTTTGCCCAGCCGCGCAGGGCGGAGGCAAGGCTGGCTCCTGTTCCAGCGGGCCCCACCCAGCTGGTCTCGGCCCTCATCATGCCCTGGGCCGCAGGCTGCTCGGTCCAGTCGAGGTGGACACGCGAACCGAGCACCTCGGCCGCTGCCCACTCGATGTGGGGGCAGAGCGCCCGAGGTGCTGAATGCACGAAAAGTACACCGCGGGTGTAGGCACCGATCATGAGTATCGCCTCCTGGTTGGTTTCGAGATTCGCCTTCCCCAACGGTCTCGACCCACAACCGGGCTCATGTCATGACGTACGCGGCATGCACGGCTATTGTGCCTGACCGCACCGGCCGGGTCCAGCGCCGTGGGTCACAGGCGAGGTCTCACGGCGGCTCCCGCCTGAGCACGGCTACTGGCGGGTGAAGACCAGGGCGACGTTGTGCCCTCCGAAGCCGAAGGAGGTGCTGGCCGCCGACGTCACCTGGGGCAGGTCCCGGCCCTGCGGTCCAACAACGTCCAGCCCGAGCTGGGCCAGCTCTGGATCCACTCCGGCCGGCAGCAGCGTGGGCGGGGCCCAGCGCGCCTGCAGCGCCATGACGGTCAGTACCGCCTCCAGCCCCCCGGCCCCACCCAGGAGGTGACCGGTGGCGGACTTCGTGGCGCTGACCGCCGCGTTCGGAACCGTCCTGGCCAGGACACCGGCCTCGACGACGTCGCCGGCCGGCGTCGAGGTGGCGTGAGCATTGACGTGCCCGACACAGCCGGGATCAAGCCCCGCGCGCTCCAGAGCCAGCCGCAGGGCTCGCTCCTGCTCCGCGCCAGATGGCTCCGGACGTGCGACGTCGTAGGCGTCGGCGGTGACCCCGGAGCCTGCCATCACGGCCAGGATCCGGGCTCCTCGGGCCTTGGCATGCGCGGCGCGCTCCAGGATGAGGAGCCCGGCGCCCTCGCCCAGGACGAAGCCGTCGCGGTCCGGGGCGAAGGGGCGGGAGGCGGTCTGCGGGTCGGCGTTGCGTGTCGACAGGGCCCGCATGGCAGCGAAGGCGGCCACGGTCATCGGGTGGAGGGCCGCATCCGTCCCCCCGGCCACCACGACGTCAGCCCGCCCCAGAGCAATGAGATCCGCACCGTAGGCGATGGCCTCGGCTCCCGACGCGCAGGCTGAGACAGGAGCATGGATGCCGCCGCGGGCCCCCAGCTCGATTCCGACGGCGGCCGCCGGGGCGTTGGGCATGAGCGCCGGGACCGCCGTTGGCAGAACCCGCCGGGGCCCCTTGTCCCTCAGGGTGTCCCAGGCCTCCATGACCGACAGGACCGGCCCCATACCCGGGGAGACGGATACCGCCAGACGCTGTGAGGCGACCTGCGGGGCCCCCGCCTGCTCCCAGGCCTGGCGGGCGGCCAGCAGCGCGCACTGACTGGCGCGGTCGAGGCGGCGCAGCTGGCGCGGCGGGAGCATCGCGGCGGGATCGACCGCCAGGGGGGCGCCGATCCGCACGGGCAGGTCATGGCTCTCGACCCACTCGTGCTCGAGGGTGCGAACCGCGCAGGCGCCCTCGTGCAGGGCGCTCCAGGTGGACTCGACGTCTGCGCCCAGAGGATTGACGGTCCCCAGTCCGGTGACGACGACGTCATCAGGGCGGCACTCGGCTTCCGGGCTCATGTCTGTTGTCAGGCCTTCTTGGAGGTCACCAGGTCGACCAGCGCTCCAACAGTGGGCAGGGTCGGGATGAGGGAGTCGTCCAGGGCTACGCCGAAACGCTCCTCGACCTGGGTGGCGATGGTCAGCAGACCCAGCGAGTCGACGTCGAGGTCCTGGGCGAAGGCGGTCTCGCGGGTGATGTCCTTGGCGGCGACGCCGGACTCCTCACTGACGATCTGGGTGATGACGGACAGGACGTCGTCCTTGCTCTGCTCAGCCATGGTGGCTCCTTCGGGCGCCGTGACGGAGCATCCAGGTTCCGTCGCGGCGCAGTGACTCGATGATGGTTGTGGTTAGCCGGCGGCTGCGCCGCAGGTCAGACCATTGTCCCAGATGAGAAGGGGTGCTCCTGCATCGGTGCGTCACAGGGGCCGGCTTGCGGCCGGGGCACGGTCATAGCGCCACGACCGGACCTGTCCGAGGGTGATGGACGGGTCCGGTCGTGAAGGAGTGGACGAGAGTGCGTATTAGGGCGCGGCGCGTCAGGCCTCTCGGCTGACAGCGAGTCGGCCCACGATGATTGCCATGTGCAGCATGAGGCCGTCACGGGCGTTCGTCGCGTCCCAGCCGACCTGCTCGCTGACCCGGCCCAGGCGGTATCGCACCGTGTTGGCGTGCACGAACAGGTTCCGAGCAGTGGCCTCCAGGCTGCCGCCCAGGGCAAGATAGGTGGCCACCGTGCTCTCGAAGGGGTCGCCCATCTCGTGCAGGGGGGCGTGCACCAGGTTGAGGATCTGCTCGCAGGCGAGCTCATCGCCGGCCAGAAGGCGCTCGGGAAGGAGATCGTCGGCGTGGACCGGGTTGGGAGCCTCGGCCCAGCCGGGCAGCGCGCGCAGCCCGGCCAGGGCCGAGCGCAGTGAACGGCCCGCGTGCGAGATCCCTGGAACCACCGGGCCGACGACGGCTGACCCGCCCAGGCCGCCGGCCACCTGCATGGCCGCCTGGTCCACCAGCTGCTCAGGGGTGGCCTCCCGGCCGGAGTGCTTGGACGTCCCAGCGTGAGCCGCCTGGCTGTCGCCCAGGACGATGAGGACGGAGTCGCCGCGTACGGATACCAGACAGTCGCTGGCCAGGTTGCGGCACTCGTGACGCAGCCTGGAGACGCCGAGCGCATCCAGAGTGGTCTTGGCGGCGATGGCCGCCACCGGCCCGGTCCCGTTCCAGCCGGCGGTTCCGGCCCGGGTCGCGGCGTCCTCGGGGGCGTCATGAAGCATCGCGTCGACCGCTACGGACTCCAACCGTGCGTCCCAGGCGCCGCGGGCCTCAGCTGCCCGGGCGTACACCTCGGCCGCGGCGAAGCCGACGTCACGTCCGAAGGTCAGGACGAGGATGCGGACGGTGTCATGGTCCTCCTCGGGTACGGCTCGAGGCGCCTCGTCAACAACAACGTCGAGGACGGTGCGCACCAGAGCCAGGGTCTGCTCCAGCGTGATGACGCCGGTCAGGGCCGCAGGCGCCACGGAGAAGATCTGCGAGGGGGTCAGCGGTGTCGAGGGGTTCTCCGCCGAGTCGACGAACATGGTGACGCCCAGGCGGGCCACCGCCGCGATCTGGTCACGCGATCCTTCCGGCAGGGTTCGGTAGAAATCGTGGGCCGAACTGATGCGGTCCAGTGAGTGTTCAATAATTGTGTCCTGCGCCTGTCGCAGTGCAGACACTCCCGGAGCGCTCAACTCATCCATGCTGTGGATGCTACCGACTGGAATATCCTGAGGACAGTAGGTTCTCGATTGGCGCGGCGTGTGATCCGACACGAGTTTGTCTTGAAAATACGGGGATAACTGAGGGTGGTGTGTCGTCGAGGCGGAGCGGATTAGTCAGGTTACAATAGCGTAACCATTGTGGAAGCCATGGTATGTGAATCTGCAATGACCTGAACGTGCGCGTCGTATGTCAGCATGGATGTGCGCAAGCAGGTGCCTAGCTAGACAACTCGGAGGCTCAGGATGACGAAGGCAACCCGCACAGAGGAAGATCTTCTTGGTGCACGGGAAGTTCCATTAGAAGCCTATTGGGGAATCCACACGCTACGTGCGATGGAGAACTTCCAGATCTCTGGATCAGTGGTTGGCGACGAAGAGGCCTTTGTTCGCGGCATGGTGCAGGTGAAGAAGGCATCAGCGTTAGCGAACAGTGATCTGGGGGCTCTTGACCCGGAGGTCGCTGGTGCGATTGTGTGGGCGTGTGACCAGGTGCTGGTTGCTGAGCGTTGCCTCGATCAGTTCCCGGTCGACCAGTTCCAGGGGGGTGCTGGGACCAGCGTCAACATGAATACCAACGAGGTGATCGCCAACCTCGCGCTGGAGTACCTGGGATATGCCAAGGGCCGTTACGACATCATCAATCCCAACGATCATGTCAACAAGTCCCAGTCGACGAACGACGCCTACCCGACCGGATTCCGTTTGGGACTGTTCGCCCTCGTCGGTTCGCTCATCGAGGAGCTCGAGCGACTCATCGCGGCGATGCGAGCCAAGGGAACCGAGCTCGTCCATGTTCTGAAGATGGGGCGTACTCAGCTTCAGGATGCTGTTCCGATGAGCCTGGGGCAGGAGTTCGAGGCCTTCGCCGTTCTGCTGGAGGAGGAGGTCAGCCGGCTTCACAACAATGCCGCCCTGCTTCTGGAGGTGAACCTCGGGGCCACGGCGATCGGCACGGGGCTCAACACGCCTCCGGACTATCAGAGCACTGTTGTCGGGCGTCTGCGGGAGATCACCGGTCTGGACATTCGAGGAGCGCATGACCTGCTGGAAGCCACGAGTGACACAGGTGCCTACGTCTCGATGCATGCGGCGATCAAGCGTCTGGCGGTGAAGCTGTCCAAGATCTGCAACGACCTGCGCCTGCTGTCCTCCGGACCTCGTGCGGGGCTGGGGGAGATCAGGTTGCCTGAACGCCAGGCCGGATCCTCCATCATGCCGGCCAAGGTCAATCCGGTGATCCCCGAGGTGGTGAACCAGGTCTGCTTCAAGGTCATGGGAAACGATGTGGCGCTGACCTTCGCCGCTGAGGCGGGACAGCTTCAGCTCAACGTCATGGAACCGGTGATCGCCCAGGCGATTTTCGAGTCGATCAATCTGCTCACCCGCGGGATGTCGACCCTGCGGGAGCTGTGTGTCGTGGGGATCGAGGCCAACGAGGAGGTATGTCGCCGCAATGTGCTGGACTCGATTGGAATCGTTACCTACCTCAACCCGGTGATCGGTCATCACAACGGTGACCTGGTGGGCCGTGAGTGCGCCCGTTCAGGACGCAGCGTGCGAGAGGTGGTTCTGGAGATGGGGCTGCTCGAGGAGTCTGTTCTTGATGAGATTCTCAGCCCTGAGAATCTTCTGCGCCCCCATTTCCGCGACTTGAACGTCTACTCAGGATCCGATCCGTCAACTCCGCCGGTTGTGTCCGCGGCGCCTGACTCGGAGGGGTAAGGGGAATCGGCCTTCCGAAGGCCTGCGGGCGGTCAGCGGCTTGTCGCACTGCCTCGCCGACCTCGGAAGGCCGATTCCGGCTCTATATCCCGCAGGGCATCATGAGAAGGAACGGCAGGAGCGGACGACCGGGGCGTGAACGTCCTTGCCGATGATGTTGAGGCCTTGCGGATCCACCTTCGCCTGCGGAGGCCTGGAGTGCCAGAAGACGTAATTCTGGCTGTCACCGTCGTTCGCGCCGAACGTGACTTTATTGGAAGCGCCGACCCAGACCGTGTTGTCGAAGCCGTTGATGGTCAGTGACTCGATCTCTCCTTCGATGACGACCACGAGACTTTGTGCGGTGATTGTTACGTCTCGAGCGCCTGCCGAGACCTTGACCACCTGATCGGTGGAGAGCTCGTTAGCGGTGACACTGACCTGCTCGGAGGCCGGTATGACCTTGGTGACCTGGGCCTCCGCCTGGGCGCGGGTGTCCTCCGCGTCGTTGTCGGTCAGCTCGTCGTCGTAGTCCTGGATGTCGGAGGATGTGCAGTTGCCGTACTCCAGCGGATCCATGGGACTGGTGTCCTCCAGCTTCCCTGTCGGCTCCTCCGCGGCTTCTGGGGCGTCCTGAGCCTGGTCCGGCGGGGCCGAGGACGTCCCCCTGGCGCCGGTCCAGCCGACTGAGCAACCGGACAGGGTCAGTAGGCACGCGGCCATGAAGGCGGTGGAGCGCAGGAGCTGGGAGCGGGACAAGGGGGGACCTCATTCGGCAGACATGATTCGGCAGACATGGTGGTGCCGGTGGAACACGGAAGACCGCGCTCCACCGGCACCACAATTGGTCAGTGCGTCCAACTATAGCCGCACGGGGCGGATCAGGACTCCCCTCCCTGGGAGCCGGAGGTGCCTGCGTTGACGTTGGTCAAGTCATAGCGGGCAACGGCCTGGGCCAGGACGGAGCGGTCGAGGCGTCCCTGCTCCACCAGAGCCTGGAGGGCGCGCACCACCACCGACTGGGCGTCAATGAGGTAGTGGCGCCTGGCGGCGGCCCGGGTGTCGGAGAATCCGAAGCCGTCGGCGCCCAGCGTGTAGTAGTCGCCGGGCACCCAGGCGCGGATCTGGTCGGGGACCAGGTGGTCGTAGTCGCTGGTGGCGATGAAGGGACCAGTGGCCTCGGAGAGCTTCTGCGTCAGGTAGGGGACCTGCCGCTCGCCGTCGGGGGCCAGGAAGTTGGCCTTCTCCACCTCCAGAGCCTGGCGCCGCAGCTCGTTCCAGCTGGTGACGGACCAGGTGGCGGCGCGCACGCCCCAGTCCTCGGCCAGGATGCGGCGAGCCTCCTCGATCCAGGGCACCCCGACGCCGGAGGCCAGGAGCTGGACCTCAGGGCCCTCGCCGTCAGGAGCCGTGCTGATGCGGTGAATACCACGCAGGATTCCCTCGACGTCGACACCGTCGGGCTCAGCGGGCTGGTGGATCGGCTCGTTGTAAACGGTCAGGTAGTACATGACGTCGCGGTTGCGACCCGAGTCCGGGCCGTACCAGCGCTCCAGGGCGTCGCGCACGATGTGCCGGATCTCGTAGGCATAGGCCGGGTCGTAGCTGACGACGGCGTCGTTGGTGGCCGCGATGACAGGGGAGTGACCGTCCATGTGCTGGGTGCCCTCACCGGTCAGGGTGGTGCGCCCGGCGGTGGCCCCGATGATGAAGCCGCGGGTCAGCTGGTCGCCGGCGGCCCAGAACTGGTCGCCGGTGCGCTGGAAGCCGAACATCGAGTAGAAGATGTAGACCGGGATCATGGGCTCGCCGTGGGTGGCGTAGCTCGTTCCGGCCACCTGGAACAGGGAGACCGAACCGGCCTCGTTGATGCCCGTGTGCATGAGCTGACCGGAGGCGGACTCCCGGTAGGACAGCATCATGTCGGCGTCGACCGGCGTGTAGTTCTGACCCTGGGTGTTGAAGATCTTCTTGGTGGGGAAGAGTGACTCCAGCCCGAAGGTGCGCGACTCGTCCGGAACGATTGGGACGATGCGCCGTCCGATGCCCTTGTCCTTGATGAGCTCCTTAAGCAGGCGCACGAAGGCCATCGTGGAGGCGACCTCCTGCTTGCCCGAGCCGCCCTTGAGGATGTCGTAGGTCTTGTCACCGGGCAGCTCGAGCTCGACACCGGCATCGCGGCGCTCGGGGATGAAGCCGCCGAGCTGACGGCGCCGGTCCAGCATGTAGAGCAGCGAGGGGTCGTCGGCAGCCGGCCGGTAGTAGGGCGGCATCTTCGGGTTGGCCTCGAGCTGCTCGTCGGTGATCGGGATGTGGAGCCGGTCGCGCAGGGCCTTAAGGTCGTCCAGCGTCAGCTTCTTCATCTGGTGGGTGGCGTTACGGCCGGCGAAGTGGCCGCCCAGGAGGTAGCCCTTGACCGTGTGCGCCAGGATGACGGTGGGCTGGCCCTTGTGCTCCGTGGCCGCTTTGTAGGCGGCGTACATCTTGCGGTAGTCGTTGCCGCCGCGCTGCAGGGCCCAGATCTCGTCGTCGGTCCAGTCCTTGACGAGCTCGGCGGTGCGCGGGTCGCGGCCGAAGAAGTGCTCACGGATGTAGGCGCCGTCGTTGGCCTTGAAGGTCTGGTAGTCGCCGTCGAGGGTCTCCATCATGAGGTGCTCGAGGGCGTGGTCCTTGTCCGCGGCGAGGAGCTGGTCCCAGCCACGGCCCCAGATCACCTTGATGACGTTCCAGCCCGCGCCCTTGAAGAAGGCCTCGAGCTCCTGGATGATCTTGCCGTTTCCGCGCACCGGGCCGTCGAGGCGCTGGAGGTTGCAGTTGATGACGAAGGTGAGGTTGTCCAGCTGCTGGTTGGCGGCCAGCTGCAGCATGCCGCGCGACTCGGGCTCGTCCATCTCGCCGTCACCCAGGAAGGCCCAGGTGTGCTGCTGAGAGGTGTCCTTGATGCCGGCGCCCTGGAGGTACTTGTCGAACCAGGCCTGGTAGATCGCCTCCGACGGGCCAAGACCCATGGAGACGGTGGGGTACTCCCAGAAGTCCTCCATGCGGCGCGGGTGGGGGTAGGAGGGCAGGCCGCGGCCACCGGCCGGGCGCGACTCCTCCTGGCGGAAGCCGTCCAGGTCGGCCTCGGTGAGACGTCCCTCGATGAAGGCGCGGGCGTAGTTTCCTGGTGAGGCGTGGCCCTGGAAGAAGACGTGGTCGCCGCCGCCGGGGTGGTCCTTGCCGCGGAAGAAGTGGTTGAAGCCGACCTCGTAGAGGGTCGCGGTCGAGGCGTAGGAGGAGATGTGTCCGCCGACCCCGACCCCGGGGCGCTGGGCGCGGGTGACCATGACGGCGGCGTTCCAGCGCAGCCAGCGCCGGTAGGTGCGCTCGGCGCTCTCGTCACCGGGGAAGTAGGGCTCGTTGGCGACGTCGATGGTGTTGATGTACGGCGTCGTCGTCTCGGTGGGGACCGTGACGTTCTTCTGCCGGGCCTGGGCCAGCATGCTCAGCAGGATGTAGCGCGCGCGCTTGGCGCCCTTGTCCGCGATGAGGGCATCGAGGGACTCGTGCCACTCCTTGGTCTCCTCTGGGTCGTTGTCGGTCACCTTTGTCAGGAGGCCGTCAATGAGCGGCGTGGAGTCACTGGTGGGGCTCACGGAATCCTCTTTCCTCGCGTCTGTGCGGTCGGCCTGAGCCTCATTGCGTGCCGTGGCGCCGAAGGTGGCGTCGGCGTGCGCCTGAAGTCAGGCCACTGTGGATGACGGCCCTAATCTACGACCTGCAACGGCGCGAACGCTGCACCCAACGGGAGGAAAGTCCTACCTCACGTATGGTGTGACTCACATGATGGTGGGTTGATTTCGGTACCTGGGGCAGAGGGGAAGGAGCCTCGAGTTCGCGGCCGCGCTGGAACCAGCCTTCAAAGGAAAGTCCAAGGTAACCTGACGTGCGTGTTCACTTGCGCGGCTGGTGCCCGGTGCGGTGGGCTAGTACCTATCGTCCAGCAACGGGCGAGCGGTAGACGGGCTGGGCCCAGAAGGACGGTGTAAAGACGTGGCGAGTACAGCGGGTGGGGCTTTCGGCTTCGCCTCCGGTCTCATCATTCAGGAGTTCGGCTACGACGACGACGTCGACGAGACCTTGCGGCAGGCCGTTGAGGCGGAGACCGGAACCACTCTGGTGGATGAGGACTATGAGGACGTGGCCGACTCGGCCATCGTGTGGTGGCGTGACGACGACGGCGACGTCGACGACCTCACCGATCTCCTCGTGGACGCTCAGGCCAACCTCGACGGCGCAGGACTCATCTGGGTGCTGACGCCCAAGGCGCGCACCACCGGCGCCGTCCCGGCCGCTGAGGTGGAGGAGGCCGCCCAGACGGCAGGCATGCATGCGACCTCCGCAGCCTCCATGGGGCAGCACTGGAGTGGCATCAGGGTCTCCAGCCGAGGGCGCTGAGACGACCCCGATGGCCGCGTGACATTCTCCGCTCTCCGTGGCGGAGATGATTGGTGGCACGTCCGGCGGAGGCGGTAAAGTCTCCGGCTGAGGCGGCTCGCGCCGTCAGTTTTGTGTGCAGGCACTGGGAACTCGGGCAACGTGCTCCCGGCCGCCACTGCACCTGGACCTGTAGCTCAGTTGGTAGAGCAACGCGTTTACACCGCGTCGGTCGTCGGTTCGAGTCCGGCCGGGTCCACCATGAGTGTGGCTGGGCACCGGCGGGCCCGCAGTTCCTCAGGCCTCACCCTGCGAACCGAGGCGCCGAGCCAGGCCGGCGACGGCGTCGACGAGTTCCGTGACTCCGGGGTCCTCGACGGGGAAGTGGCCGCACTCGCGCAGAATCACCAGGTCGGCCGGACCCGCTGCTCGCGACAGAACTCGGGTGCTGAGCTCGATCGGCGTCCACGCGTCCCGACCTGGGTGCAGAAGCGTCACCGGCGTGCGGTTGCGCTCGGGTGGGGTGTGTGTGAACCGCAGGTAGGAGGCGAGAAACCCTAAGGGGACCCTGGCGGCGCCCCCACGCGGATCGATAGAGCACAGACGAGACAGCGCGCGATCGCGGCTCATCCTCCGCAGGTTCGCCACCGCGCTCATCGAGACCATGGTGTGCGCCAGTCCTCCTCGGGCGAGCATCGACAATGGCCCGCCCAGGACGCCCAGTGCTCCTGCACGCGTCATATGCGCTCGGGCGCGCCAGTTGCCCGGGTCAAGCAGACACGTGGCTGCCACCGCCGCAACATGCGGCGAATGGGCCGCCACCTCATAGGTGAGAAGACCACCGATGCTAGCGCCCAGAAGCACCAGGGGGCGGTGGTCGCGCTCGGCCTCAATGAGGTCGACGAGGAGATTGACCCAGGTGTCGTAACGCACGGCTGCGGGAACCGGAGACCTCGTGCGCCCGTACAGAGGCAGGTCGACGGCACTGACGTCGATGCCGCGTGAGGCCACCAGTGCGGCGATGGGCCACAGCGCCCCGCTGTGCCCGCCCGCCCCGTGGACGATCAGCACCCGGGCTGGCGCCCCCGGGGCGGATGCACGCGCAATGTGCACACGATGGCCGTGCCACCGCCACCACGTCGACCTAGGCACCAGCGAGGCCGCGTGCTGGTGGTGGGGCGGCAGGAAGGGCACGTACGGATTGGCCTGCATACGTCGATGCTAGTTGCGTGAGCCGCGGTGGCGGAGAGGATATTCGCGGCTCTGCACCCATCGCACCGTAACGAGTACCTGCGATGGATCGGTGAGGCGAAGCGCGCCGAGACACGTCGTCGCCGGGCCGTCAAAGCAGCAGAGATGATGGTGGACAAGCACGGATAGTCCCAGCCCGGACCTGGCTGCCCGCGCCGAGCGGTCGTCATGGTGATAGGCGGGCACAGTCCGGCGTCTCGGTGCAGTGCCGCCGTTGACGCGATTCCTCAGGCGCGCTTGGCGAAGCGGTGGTGCTGGTCGGCGTGGGTGCCGAAGTGCTGGGGGCGGTGCTGCCCGCGGGCAATGACCTGATCGTCGACCCAGCGTTCCCAGTGCGTGGCGCGCTTCCGATCGCCTGCACTCAATGGTGTGGCCACGCCGGCATCGAGCAGGTCGTCGAGGATCAGGAACGAGGGCTCAGGAGTCTCGACGTCCCAGTCGATGAGCCCCCATGGCCCGTCGGGGCTGAGGAGAACCAGCGAGCGGTTGAGGTCGTGCAGGTCGTTGAAGTGCTCGTCCTTGCCGCTCGTGGAGTTCCAGTACCAGCGGGCCAGCCGGAACGACTCCGACACCTGCGTCCAGCTCCGATAACGCTCCCGCAGCCCACGGTCCAGGATCGCGAGCGTGTCCCAGGTCTCCTCCTCGGTCAGCCAGCCCAGCGCGAATCCGCAGCGCGTCAGCATGCCGGCACGCACCAGGTCCCAGGCGGAGAAGTCCACGTTCCGGATGTCCCGATCATTGTTGAGCATGCGCTCAAGGCGCCACAGCGTCTCGGCAGCGTCTGAGGATGACGCGGCAGACTCTCGCAGCTCGTGGCGCTCAGCCTCCGCCAGGGAGGTGTCGATCCAGCGGGCGCGCTCCGCTTCGAAGCCGGTGCGGTGGCCGGAGGTGATGAGCCAGTGGACCCGGGAGAGGAGATCGGTGCGGGAGCACACTCCCCAATCGAGGGAGAGCATGGTGCGCGTGCCGTCAAGATCGGAGCAGGTGAGACGGTCGCACGGGTCCCGGCGGCACAGGGAGTACGGCGCGCAGATCGCCAGGAGTCGCTCATGTGGGCCGGCGGTGAACTCATCGGGCGTGGAATCCTTGACAGGCCGATGGTGCTCAGTCAGCTCATTCCATGTGGACTCCTCACCCCGGTGTGGGGCGGAAGCTGCCTTGTCGCGGCGCAAGCGTATTTTCTGATGGGTTGTTTTGGAGATCTCGATAGTGGCGATCACTCCAAAAACCGCCAGCGCGGCGGAGAGAAGCAGGGTCTGCACGGACATGACGAGAATTGTGCAACATGTGAACAGGTGAGTGCCACATTGATGCACATGGCTCGACACTAGATTATTGAGTTGAATGCCTGTTTATTTACAGACTGTTGATGAAAGTTTCGAGGCGCTCCATTCCCTCGCGCAGCTCGTCGCGGGAGGCTGCGTAGGACAGTCGTACATGGGAGCGGGCCGTGGTCGTGGAGAAGTCCTGCCCCGGAGTGAGCGCCACATGCGCCTCCTCCAGAGCACGGTGACAGAAGGTCTGGGCATCGAGCCCTGTGGAGGAGGCGTCGAAGTAGACGTAGAAGGCGCCGTCGGGCAGGACCGGGACCGGGAGGCCGATGCGTTCCAGCCCGTCGAGCACGATGCTCCTGCGGGCGAAGAGCTCTTGGCGGCGCTGCTCGCACACGGAGATGGATTCGGGGGAGAACGCCGCCAGCGCGGCCTGCTGAATAGGCGTCGAGGCGCACAGGAAGTAGTTCACCGCCAGGTTCTCCGCGGGGGCCACCAGCTCCTCGGGAAGGATCGCCCAGCCCAGTCGCCACCCCGTCATCCCGAAGTACTTGGAGAAGGAGTTGATGACGATTGCCTCGGGGTCGGTCTCCAGGACAGTTCGGGCCGGTGCGCCGTCCTTGTCTGGATCGGCCAGGCCCAGGTAGATCTCATCGACGATCCGCCAGGCGCTGCGTTCGCGCGCCAGTGCACAGATCGACGCCAGCTCCTCGAAGGGAATCGACGTGCCCGTGGGGTTGGAGGGGGTCGCCAGCATCACCGCGCTCGTCTGCTCAGTCCACGCCGCCTCGGCTGCGGCCCGGTCCATCTGGTACCGGCTGGCAGGACTGGTGGGCGCCAGAACGATCCGACCGCCATAGGTCTCCACCAGCTGCCGGTTGCAGGGGTAGGACGGATCTGCGATGACGACGTCGTCACCGGGCTGGGTGGTAGCAGCGGCCACCAGCAGGAGCGCCGAGGACGCACCGGTGGTGACGACGATCCGGGCGGGATCCATCTCAACGCCGTGCCTGTCCCGGTAGAAGCCCGCAATGGCCTCACGCAGTGCGAGTAGACCCAGGGCGGGGGAGTAGGGCAGTGGCCGGCCGTCCATGACACGGCGCATCTCCTCGCGGACCGCGGGAGGGGCGCCGAAGTCGGGCTCGCCCAGGCTGAGCTTGGCAATCGAGTGGCCCTCTGCCTGGAGGATCCCGGCGCGTTCGCCAATGCTCATCGCATAAAAGGGCTGAGCGGCTTCGGCCCGGGCGGCGATCTTCATGACGGCTCCTTGATGCGGGGGTGGGGCAGGGACAGTGTCCCCCTTCCCGTAGCGGGAGGGCAAAGGTCCCGTAGACCCGGGAGAAGAGGAGACGACAAGACCTCCTGATCCCGTATTTTCCCGGTTAATACCTTGTCCTCCCGTACTGTGTCTGAAAGGCTCTGAGAGCAACACTCATGCCTAGAACGGAGTCCGATCGTGCTCACTGACGCCATGATGCTTGTCTCTCCCTTTCACGCTGACTACGAGTTCCTGGCTAGGCCGTATCACGATGCAGCTCCTGAGCTCTGGGACACGGAGGGTGCTGGTCTGGCGGGGTTGAGTCAAGAGGTCGCGGCGACTCTCCTGGAGGAGTCCTTCGCGGTTGTGGACGCCGCCTCTGCGATCGAGTGGTGTGACTCGTTGGAGACCGAGGCCGGCTTATGGCCGGATTCGAGTCTCGTGGCTGAGCACGTACCCGCCGTGTCGATGCTCGCCGGCTCCGCAGTGGCGGCCGGCTTCGACTGCTGCCGCGTCATCAACATCCTCACCTCGGCTCGCGCAGCGGGCTATATAGATGAGCGTACGTTGGCGGCCCTCCTTGAGCGCTACGTGCAGGGTTTCGTTGACCGCTGCTCCGGGTGGGGGCAGTATCTGGCCTCGGTCATCGTGGGCAAGGTGGCGTTCCAGGTCATGTACGCAACACCTGAGACTCGCCATGTTGATGCTGCGATCATTCTTGAAGGCGCACACATCATGGCACTGACTGCTCCTGTCACCTTGTTCCGCACCGAAATCTGGCCTGCGGAGGATCTCAGTGCCTTGATCGGCGCGATCGAGGCCCTCATTCCTGCCGAGCGTGTGCGTGCTGTCCGTCTCGGCGCCAGGGGATGGTTGGCGACGGCTGAGCATCCTCTGGACTCGGCTACCGCCAAGGTGCTTGAGAATGCGGACACGGATGTGGGGACGTTCCTGCGTGCACGTGCTCTGGCGCAGGAGGTCTTCTGGCGTCCTGCCGATGCAGGAGGCATCGGGGGCGTCTTCGAAGATCTGAGAGCTGCCCGTATACCTCTGTGGGATCTGCCTGCTGGCGGCGACGGCGCTGCGGCGACCACGTTCTGGACCGACTCGAGTCTTGATCAGGAGCACTGGAGCGGCGTGCCGTTCCTGCGTACGAGTGAGGGTGCTCGGCTTACCTCCGTGATGACCGAGGATGCCTGCTTCCTGGTCTCCCGAAAGGCACTGCGTCGAGTCTTCATCCCGATTCCATGGGAGCAGGTGAGGTTCACGGTGTCAGTGATGCCGGGGCAGGACATCGTCTTCTACGCCAATGACAAGAAGCTTGGCACGCTCTTCCCCGACTGGGATGTGGTGGGGGCGATTAACCCCGACCTGCCGTTGCGCCTGGAGTCCTTCATGAATGGTCTGGGACCGCGCGTGCGTGCCTTCAGTGCCGCTTACCCGTTATGAGCAAGGTGGGTTGCCGTTGAGCTCATTAGCCTCACCTGGTTCGGCCGGGCTCCAGGCCCGCAACCAGTCCAGAGACTGAACCGATGCGAGAGGAACTCTGTGACGTGTTTCCGAGCCAGTGGTGAGGGTTTGTATAGCGATGCTGTGGTGCCTCCGGCGGGACTCGAACCCGCACGCCCGTAGGCAGCGACTTTTAAGGTCGCGGTGTCTACCGATTCCACCACGGAGGCGAGATGCGCCCCAATATTTGAGCAAAAGGGGCGACAGTACAGCTCCGCACCATTGACCCTAACAACCTGATGGTGCTTCTGGACTTCCGAAGGAAGCTGGCCGCCGGTGAGGGCGGCCAGGTGTGTACCGGCCCCAATGTAGCGCATCTGCCGGCTATTGACGGGGCGGATGGTGCGGTCGGCGATGCGGACGAGTCCAGGCCGTCTCATGGGGCAGATGCGGCAGGGCCCGAAGGTGAGTCCCTGCAGCCACGATGCGCCGCGCCGGCCACCAGCGTGGGGGAGCGGCCGAACGGTGAGAGTGATGCGCCCGACACAGCGTCACGGTCGCCGCGCGTGGTCGGCCGCATCAAGCAGACGAAGTTCCGGCCGCTCACATCCGAGCAGCGCCAGCAGGTGATTGACCTGTACCGCGCCGGCGTCCCCGTCAAGGAGATCGTCCGGCAGACGGGCGTCAACCGCTCGACGGTCTACCGGCTGCGCGGGCAGGCAGGGCTGGAGCGCAGGCACCGCTTCACCGACGAAGACCGTGCCCAGGCGATCCTCCTCCGCCAGCAAGGCCTGACCATTGCTGAGATCGCCAAGCGGCTAGGCTTCAGTGGCATGACCATCGGGCGTCACCTGGCAGCTGCTCGCGAGGAGTGACGGCAACTGCGGTGCCGTCGGTCTTAAAGACCGTTCAAAGTCAACCTGGCGACACCTCCAACCCGCTCACCAACCCGCCGGCGTCGGTGTCGAGGGCGTGGGCGATGCGGAGGATGTTGTGGAGGCTGAGGTTGCGTTGGCCGCGTTCGACCTGGCCGATGTACGACCAGTGCAGGGTGGTGCGCTCGGCCAGCTTCTCCTGGGACAGACCCATCTGCTCGCGGCGGGCGCGCACACGCCGGCCGAACTCACCGGTGGCTGGTGAGAGCGGTGGCTTGCGGTCGGTGGGCACGGCTCCATCTCAACCGGCCGAAGACTCCCAATCCAGAGACTATGTATCTCAGGACGATGTATTCTGGGGTTGTCCGTAGCGGTCGAGTAGGTGAGGAGGTGGTCATCATGGGTGGCGGCGAGTGATCAGAACTAGCCCGCTCGTCGAGCGGTGGCTGCCTCAGGCTGAGTGGTCTGGGGCAGCTCGTCTTGCAGTGCCCAGGTGAAGGCGAAGCCGGAGTGTGGCATGAGCCAACCGCTTGCCTCGACAGTGACGGCCTTGCCTGGTACCGCATCTGGCATACGGGTGACGCGAGCAGATTGAGCAGTGGCTACGGTGTCGCTGACGCGCAGGTCGGCGATGGTCGTATCGCTGTAGTCGAGGTGTACCGATAGGTCTCGGGTGGGTTGGGCGACCTCGAAGAAGAGACGGTGGCCCCATCTCGGCACCACTGTGCGGATCACTTGGCGGATACGGACTGGCTGCCCTTGTACGGCGTCCTCATCCAGGCTGACGCTGTACGTCTGGCCTGTCTTGCGGGTGCTGCGACGAATCGTCTGTGAGCGTCCGTCTACCGTCAGCTCGAGGAGCTGGTAGGAGGATCGGCTGGCTGCGTCAACGCCTGGACGGTTCTGGAGAAGCCATGCTGCCGTGGCCGGTGTATCGGCGAGTAGCTCGTTGTACTCATCTTGGTCAGACACGCACGCGAAGCGCCGGGTGGCACTGCTGGGTACGGTGGTGTACTCCCACTCCACGGTGACGTCAAACAGAGGAGTACCTGCGGTACTCCTCTCTACTGCAGTAGAGAGCCGAACGCGCACCGTCACGTCGTACCACCGCTCGGCGGCGCGGATGGCTTGGTCGCGGATGTCGCGGTAGATCTCGCGGGCGAACTGTTCGTCACCCAGGCGCAGGGCCATCACGTTAGCGGCGATGTCATCCAGCAGCTCCGGCGTAGCCACACGCTTCAAGTCCTCAGGGTGGATGGCGAAGCCCTCCACCACCGCGTCACGCATCGCTGGAGCCTCCTCGCGGATGATCTGGCGGAAGCGTGCCAGTGTGTGCGCCTCCTGATCCCTCCGGAAGGTGTACTCGAAGAACGTCGACAGCAGCCCCGCACCAAACAACGTCCCACCCAGCTCTCCCAACGGCAGGGCGTGCAGCCACTGCCAGTCACCTAGCCGCAGCGGAGCGATCCAGGCGTTGAGCATCATGAGGAGGATGCCAGCCAGCGTCAGAGAGACGGCCAACAGCGCGGCTTTGAGCCGGCGGAGGCGGTGGTGGGGAGAGAGTGAGAAATTGGGCATATCTATTTATTACTATAACATAAAAATGTTTGCGTATATGTACGCAACCGTGATCTTGCTGCGCGAAACTGGCCAGGTATGATTCGTCCATATAGTGCTGACCAAACACTCCCGGGCGTCAGCAGTCCTATTTATCAAGAGGGTCACTGATGACTGATCACCCCAAGAAAACACCGAGTGCTATCAGCTATTTTGCGGACAATCCCATCTCGACGGCCTCGGAAGATCTACTGCAACGCAGCAAGTTCGTCGAGCGAATCGTGCGTGAGATCGACATGATCGACGCGTCGCAAGGCTATGTTATGGCAGTTATGGGGCAATGGGGGTCAGGTAAGACATCAGTGCTTAACCTCGTTAAAGAACGGCTTTCGAATAGTGGGTCAATGCTTGTCGAGTACAATCCCTGGCTATTATCGGGTGTGGAAGAACTCGTGGATGGATTATTTCGAGAAATCAATGCTAAACTCAATAAAAAGGGTGTGAAGTATCGCGCCGCTATTGACAAAATTATAGACTATGGCGAAATGTTGACGCCGTTGACTTCTGTGCCTGTGGTGGGGGCGTGGGCAAATGGTGTACTGACGCCGTTTCAGGTGATGGCAAAGCATCGCAACCTACGAACAACTAGTGTGGTTGAGCAAAAGGAACAAGTAGCCGAAGCGCTGACGAACATAGACTCCTCAATTGTCGTTATTGTGGACGACATTGATCGGCTTGATAAAGTGGAAGTACGCGAGATATTCAAACTGGTGCGTCTGACAGCGAACTTTCCTAATGTCATTTACCTCCTGTCTTTTGATCGTATACGAGTAGAAAATGCTCTGACGGAGGATGGAGTGCCTGGACGTGCCTATCTTGAGAAGATTGTGCAAAATGGGTTTGAGATTCCATTGATTCCAAGGAAGGTGCTCACTCGTGAAGTGGCTCAGGCTTTGGATTTTGCGCTGGAGCAAGTGAAAGTTAGACTCGACCGAGAAGTGTGGGATAATACGCTCCTCAGTATCGTGGTGCCGGCTATAAAGAATATGCGAGATGTGCGGCGTCTAGCGATGGCAGTACGATCGACGGTTGCTGCACTCACTGATAGCGTCGAAGTCTCGGACATCGTTGCACTCGAGTCGATGCGCCTCTTCCTGCCGGACGCGTTTTGGTATCTTGTGGCCCACCGGTTACCGGAAGGAAATTCGAAGATCAATATCGATGAAATTCGAAGTAAGGAAGAAAAGGAAATCAACATTAGTCAGGCGTTGAGCAACGTTCCTCAAGACGAAGCAATTATCGACGCCTTTCTTCGTATCACTTTGCCAACCTCGTCATACTATGAACCTGGCATGTTCTCTGCTGAAATTGGCAGACCAGATGAGTATCTTCGAAAACGGCGTGTTGCTTACTCAGAGGTCATGAAAGTCTATCTCGAGCAGGTACTTCCTGATCAGCTGATTGCGTTTGCGAATGCAGAGAGAATCTATCAACTTACTGACGATGATGTAGCCCTGGCGCATGCGTTCAATGCGATAGTGGACGATGAGCTAGAGGACGTCATCAGCGATCTTGGTCGATTCGCGGGAGAATATTCTAAAGCGGGACTTATTAACGTAATTGTGGAAATTCTTGGTGCAATGACACGCCTTCCTCGGCATGATGATAGGTCAGTGTTTATGCCGGAGGCTCGATATAATGTTACCTATACCATCAATAAAATTCTGGAGCAGTACCAAAGGAATGGAGGCGCCGTAGAGGCTGCAGTCGATTCCATCATTCCTCGGTTGCGGAGTCTTTCGGCTAAGCTTGAGCTAATGCTGCTTGTTGGCCACGTACCGGATGCAGGGCGCAGACTCGTGTCATCGTCGTACGCGCAGCAACTTCAGCAGCAGTACGAGCAGGACGCTGCTGCTATGCCGATCGAACAACTTGTGCATGAAGACAAGCCGCTGAGAGTGCTGATCGCTCCCGTGTACTGGGGGAACCGTATTGCCCAGACGATTGATGCAACTGCTCCACTATCTGTTCACTACGTTGTGTTTAAGTCAGCAGTGGGTGAAAATAGACGTCAAACCTTTGGGAGTGCGACTGTTCATCGCACACCTGTTCTTGCATGGGGAGAGCTCTGCGGCGTTTACTCCGATGAGTCAACGATTGAGCACGTCTACAACAAGATGTGTGAGGCTCCTGAATCAGATAGTGCAGATCTACTCGAACTGATTAAGAAGTATTTGGATGGGTGGCGACCCGAAGAGATAGATTGACGGACGACTGTGCCTTTATCTCTTCTGATAATCCTCTACCTATTCAGTATACGTCATCCCATCAGCTGGCATATTCTCCGACTGATCGACTACTCCAATAAGGCTTGCTAGGTTCGCGAGGCTTGATTCCTCCAACAGGCGAGGATTACGTGTCATGTATTTGATGAATTCGACAAGGTGCTCGCGAGGAACTTGGGTCAGAGCAGACTGGACAGTTGCGACATCTTCGACATCAATAATCTGCGACCCCGACACCATCCGTAATTGCTCATCGCTATAGGCGCGGGCAGCAACTGCGGCAAGAAGACGAGCCTGTGCTTCGGCACTCGACATAACCGGTCGCTCATCGGTCGGCATTATCGTGGCGGAAGAAGACTCTTCTGTAGAGGAAGCGACGGCGTCAATCACTATGCCTTCGACGCTTTGTGGCTTCTTCTCGGAATGGCGTGCGGTGTGGCGGCGTTTCCAGCTGTTTGTTTTCTCTTTAGCGAACGGCACAGCGGTTTCATTCCACCACCGTTTGACACGCGGTGTAGCTGCCTTTGCGCCGTCTTCGATGAGTTTGACAATAACGGATGCAATTATATCTGCAACCATCTCCTGCGTCTTTGAAAGACGTTCATCAGCAGGGATATACATCGTCTCGGTGACGACGATTGGATCCTCCTGGTCGTCGTCTACTGGGACAAAGCGCGCACTGCCCTTGAGTCGTCCTTCCGTATCGTAGAGATTCTGGTGCCACCCACCTTCCTTTTTCTTGCCCGGGGTCAGATCGTCATTCCACTCGTAGTACCCAGCTTGCCGTGCCATGGTGCCACTCTACTCCCTTAGCTAGAAGGTAAGCGAGGCTACTCGACCGTCGCGTGACTAGTTAGTTACAGTAGAATCCTCGCAAAATGTAAGCTAACAAATGGTCGGGCGGTGCGAATTTGTGGGCAAGAAAGTCAGTCCATCAGCCATGGCCAATTGTTCGGTTGGTATGTTCTGAGCTATGAAACCTTAGTTGCCCTATCCCCCTCCTCGCTTTCGTCTCATCCTCAGCACGTTCTCGACGAGGCTGACGGCGATGTGGGTGAGGTCGAAGCGGTTGAGGATGTCATCGTCCTGCATGATGGCTTCCAGGTCGTTGAGACCGATGAGGTCGATGAGCTGGTCGATGCGGGTCAGGTCGTCGTCGGTGATGGCCTCGGGGTAGCGGTGGAGTAGGAAGCTGGTGTCGAAGATGTCGCGGGCCTTGGTGCGGTTGACCAGGGCGTCGATCTTGAGCGAGGCCAGCTTCTCCAGGCGGTAGGTGCGGATGCCATCGATGGTGGTGACGTCGTCTTCGTCGATCTGCTGGGCCTGGCGGTAGGAGACCTCGATCTTGAGCGGGCGCATGACGTCGTCGCGGTAGTGCAGCATGTGACGGTGCACGGTAGGCGTGTGCTTGGCCTCGCGCAGACTGTGGACAGTCAGCTGAGCGGCCGCGGCACCGGCTTGGATGGACTCGGTCAGGTCGACGGAGGGACTACGGCCATCGAAGTCCAGGTCGATGGAGAAACGTGGCAGGTCGTAGGCCAGGAGTAAGGCGGTGCCACCCTTGAGGACGAAGGCGTCACCGGTGCGGCTGGTCAGCTCTTGGGCGATGGCCCGCATCAGGGCGACGTGGCGTGCCTGCTCTGGCGTGAACGGGTGGTGCTCGAACGGCCCTGGCAGGTGGGCCTCTGGCGAGTGCTGGCGTGGTGGTATTGGTGGTTCATCGCCCATACACCGCCCTCAGCGTGCGTGCTTCATCAGCAATCCAGCGGCGTAGCTCATCCTGGGCAGCTAGATGGAAGGCCGGCTCAAGCAAGGTGGCCTGCTCGAGGAGCCGCTCGCCTTGCTCTCTGGTGTCGAGCCAGTCGGTGGTGGCACCAGTTAGGTTGAGGACGCGTCCCCAGCGATGGAGGGAGCGGTAGAGCAAGTCCAAGATGGCCCGTGAGTGGTTGGCGATGTAGACCCGCTGCATACTGGCAGGGATGTCTAGGCCTTGGGCTACTAAGCGGTCTCTGCCCTCGTAGATGCCTAGGTCACCGTAGATCGGCGTGGTGTCGATGTCTCCCATACCGGCCAGAGTCACCTGGCGTGGCTGCTCAGCGCCGTCCTGCCAGTGGAAGACGTCATGCCAGTCCCCACTGGTGCCTTCTGGCGCAGCCAGGTTCAAAGCATAGAGGCCAGTGATGTAGTGCTCTGGCGTCGTGGGAGGAATCTCGACCTGCCGTGGAAGAGACGCAAGGTATTCAGCCTGAGAATAGGCAGACGGCATGATAAGCACCTCCTTTACCCGTTAAATGCTTTATGTTTTGAGGATAACATAATGGGTGGGAGGATGTAAAATAGCCGATGCTATAATGTTGAACGTTTCATTGTGTTCATGCTGCTGGTGGACTGCAACTACACCCCTGAATATTTGATGATCTTCCTGATTGTCAATTAACCCTCACGCTGGCCTTCGTTTCATGGCTAGTTCCGTCCACGTCAGTCCAGGTGACTACACAATCTGCCTTGTTTGTCGATCCGTGGACTTGAAAAATGGGGTACCGTTGGACAGCATCTGGTGCCATCGTGCTGATGACATTGTTGGCATCAAAACTAAGATCGAACGGCGTGCCCGACTCATCGTCGCCGTCTTCGTATCGATAAGACACATTGGTCACTGGCTGCCCGGTTCGGTTTGTGAGGGTTAGATACAGTCGCCGTTTGTTCTTAAGTCGTCCCTTACCATCAGTTTCGGTGTAGCGTTCAATCTCAACTGAAGGCCAAACGCCGAACGAAGGATTAGTCTTAGAATTATGTGCGGGAGAGGCGATTGGCTCGCTGGGTGGGTCATAATCACGTGCAACGTTGTTCAACGTGTTGTTGATAATCTGCGTCAATTGCTCGTTCGTTGAATAATTGCTAAAGAGCGCCTTGTTTTGGATTGACGTAAGATACTCGTTTAATGCAGCCGACTGCTGGATCGCCTCTGCTGTCGTGGGTGGAGCGCTTGGCGTCATATTTCTCAGGATTGCGACCCGTTTGCCCTGACTATGTAGTAGATCTATTTCTTCAACCGTTCCAGACAGGTGAGTTTCCGTCGGCGTGCCAAGCCGACTAGTGAACACCACCAAGCCCATGTCAGATGAAGCAACCAACTGCTCGTTAATAAAAGCCTGTGGTTCTTGCCCGTAACTCGGGCTCGTTCCTTCCTGCCAATCGGTAGGTGAAAACAGCACTCCAAAGCGTCGGCTATAGTTTGTGTTCCACGAGCGTATCGTGCTATGAATCAGATCCCTGTGCGTTGGCGGGAGGTCGCTCGGGCTGGAGAGGAGCATCTGAACGACAGTGGCTGAGTATGTCATGAGCGAACGATACCACCACTGAGCCTATCAACGAGTATCTACACAGCATATTAGTGGAAGATAGCCGAGTCGACTAGCCTATGGGCACGCAAATCGTCACCATCTTCAGATGCATATCGTCATCAAATTCGAAATGTATCCAGTTGCCAGTCTCGTGATTATAACGAACCCAAGCTGAGCGCACCCACGTTGTGTTTTGATCTGCTTCATTAGCGGGAGTTCCAAGATGGCGAATAATCTCATCATGCGTTGCAGTGTTGGAGAAGTTCGAGAATAGCGGATTTGCATAAGGCTTGTATTCCGAAACGGATGATTCACCTCTTTGTGTATACAGTGACACCGCCTTAAGCAGATCGTTTGACCAGCGGAATTCTACCCCAGCATCGTGCAGCAGCCAATATGATTTACTCAAGCCGTAGCCAGTAAACTCCTTGTCAATCTCCCGGATTACGGGAGCGCAGTCCAACTCATCAATGATTTGCTGTACTTCAGTCTTAACTGATTCGTCGCTTCTTCCGACCAATTTGATATATTGATTAATATCTCCATCTATTTTCGTCGCCATATTTGCTCCTTAAGATAGCTAAAACGTGTCACTAACTTAGTGTGTATCATTTCTATGTCTTTGTCACTATAGCCTTTCCTTCGGAGTTCGGGTGTGTACGCATCTACATCTGCTTTGATCGCACGAATGATATCCGAACTATCTTGACGTATACGTGTATCGGTATTGCGGCCACCTATTGTACGGCTTAACTTTTCGTGCATTTCCTTGGGAATCGCTATCGCTCCTCCCAGTTTCTCGACGACTTGAAGTACTGCGGCCACTTCCTTGTCGTTTAGATCTCTTTCAATTTTGGTTTCGATGTGGCGACATGTTGCTTGGCACAACGCAGCCTTCGACGGAATGTGATCCATTTCCATGCCGTCGCGTCCCGGGCGGCTCTTAAGTGCGCTATATTCGCCAACCTCAAAAAGTGAGACCTCTGCCATGTTTAAGTCGGTTAGTCGATTTTCGACGCGGAGAAATGCGAGAACTTCCTCGGAGACGGTGTTCTCTCCCAGGATGTCGGCCACTATGTCAATGTAGGTGTTGGCGGCATCGATGGCGCTCTTGGCGCTGTCCTTTGCCTTTATTAGTTGACTGACGGCTGCCTTGGCTTCGGCGCTGTCCGGGTAACGATTTAATTGGATTTGCGCTTCCTTCATGTTGGCGATAATTTTCCCTATGGCACCCGAAGGTCTTTTAAGGTGTTTTAATATTTCGCTGTGGTGCCTCAATTGCTTTAATATTTTGTCAAAGTTGTCACTCATCGCTATCTCGTATATATCTTAGTGAGGTGTCAATTTATCGAATTTATGGCGGACTCCATTATTTTCTGGCTCTGATTTAGGCCGCTGATAATCTGCTTGGCCGCACTCTTGAGTTTGCGGCCGCGCTTAGAATCCGACCCGGTGAATATTTTATCGGTTTCACTTGCTATTGCGTTGCAGCCTTTGAGTGATTTACCGAACTGAATGCAGGCAGAACCGAGGAGTGTGTTAACTTCCTTTACGACTCCTTTAGGAACTGTCGTCTGTACCGACATTCTGTGTCCTTTTCTACTGTTGTGCTGCCTGTATAAACTGTTCGACAGCCCTGCCGAGCTCTGCAAGTGCGGCGCTGCTGTCTTGGAGGCTGCGTTGGGCGGTGGTGACGGCTCTGGCGGCTGCGGCGCCGCTCTTGGATGGGTGTGAGACGGCGGCGAGCTTCTGACCCTTTTTGCCGAGGGTGGTGGAGGCTGCGCTGGTGCGTTGGCTGAGTTGTGCGGCGCTGGAGCCGATCTGGCGGGCGGCGGTGATGACAGCGTTGAGGTCGTCGCCGGCATTGTCTTGAGCCATGGAGCTGTTCCTTCCTGGAAGTGGCGCGATTGAGATTAGTGTGGTGCGCAGGGTCGTTAGATGTTGGTGACTTTCTTGGCGGACTGCTCTGCTTGGCGGAGGGCCTGCTGGGCTTTGTTGAGGCTGTCGTCGGCGCGGCGGAGGGCGGCGAGCATGGCTTGCTCGTGGCCGGCTTGGCCGCCTTGGAGGGTGCTGGTGACGAGGGTCATGTTGTCGCGGTTGGTGGATTTGAAGTCGTTGATGAGGCCGTTCTGCTCGTTTATCTGGCTGATGACGGCGTTGATGGCGGCTTTGACTTGGGCAAGTGAGGTCATGGTGTGCCTTCGTTCTGGAGTGATGGGTGTGGGAGCTGGGCGTAGGGGATGACGAGCTGCGGCCTGCTCATCTCGGCTGCGTCCCAGACGAGCATGCGATTGTCGGCACCGCGCCAGCGCAGCAGGGCGTCGTCGAAGAAGTCGACGGCTGACGAGGCGTCGAGCTGCATGGCCGCTTTGATGTCGAAGTAGGTGCTGCCGTTGTAGCCGACGCAATTCTCGAACGACGTCTGCTTTTTCCACCAGAGCAGGAAGTGGATGTGGCTGACGGGCGCAGTCTTGAACAGCTCCTGGACGGCTTCCTCTCGTTCTTCGGAGCTGGCACGCCAGCGCTCCAGGCCAAACCCGATGACATAGACCGGCGGGGCACTGGCGTCGTCGGCGCGGTCAGCGACCTGCTCGGCCAGTTCATCGACGAGGGTGTCGGCCTGGTGCTTGTTGACAACGCGGTAGGTGCCGCCGATCTTGGTGAGCTGCTGCTCGAAGACGGCGCGCACGGCGTCGCGGGCCGGTAGGTGCCAGTCGCCGATCAGGTCGAGCAGAATGAGCTCGGCAGCGGGCGTGCTGTGCAGGAGGGAGAGCGCGGTGTTGAGCAGGACGGCGTGGCCTGGGCCGGTGCCGAGCAGGGCAAGGTTGCGGCCGACGTCAGTCGTGAAGTCGACCGTGAGCGGGGCGGCACCGACGCTGATGCGTCTGCCGAGCATCGCCTGGCCGGTGTGGAGCGATGGCAAGACGCGTGCGTCGTCGCGCAGGCTGAGGCGGCGTTCGCCTTCGAAGACCTCTGGTGGGGCGACGGTGTCTCGGGCCTGCTGCCACCAGGCGGTGCGCAGCTTGGCCAGGATGGCGTCGTCGGCGTAGGCGATGGTGGTCTTGCGGTTGGAGGACAGCTCGCCGTAGTCGAGGTTGACGATGGCCTCTCTTGAGCGTAGGTGGCTGGCAGCGTCGTTCTTGAACCCCAGCGTGGCGTGCGACTCTGCCAAGGAGTTCTTCAGAGCGATGCGCACCGGCACCTGGCCGAAGAGCCCTTCGCCTGCGGTGCCACCCAGGAGGTAGCCGCTGCTGATCGTCTGGGAGGCCAGGATGAAGTGGATGCCGCAGGCGCGGAACAGCCGGGCACCCTTAACCAGCAGGTCGACCGCGCTCTCGGCGGTGTCGTCGTCCTCGCCGAAGAGCATCTGGAACTCGTCGATGACCACCACGATGCGGGGCATGACGGCCTCGGGATCAGCCAGGCGGTACTGGCGGATGTTCTGCACACCAGCGGCCTTGAAGGTGGCCATGCGCCGGCGGTAGATGGCGAAAAGATGCCGCAGGACGTTGACGCCGTACTCCCTGTCCGCGTCCAGCCCCAGCACGCGGGCGTGCGGCAGAAATGAACCGGTGCTCGGGTCTGGGGCGAAGGCCTGGAGAGTGACACCCTCCTTGAAGTCGAGCATGTAGAACTCGACCTCGCTGGGGGAGTAGCGCTGGCACAGGGAGTGCACCACCACCGAGATGAGGTTGGACTTGCCCTGCCCGACCGCGCCGGTGATCAGGGCATTGTGGCGCTGGTTGAGCTCGTCGCCGAGGGTGACCTCGATAGTGGACATCCCATAGGTACCCACCGCGAAGCTGATGCCATCCCGGCTGGACTGCGACCACGGTGCATCCAACGGCTGCACCTCACTAAAGGCCACTGGCTCCACCTGCGCCGACGCGACGGCGGACGCCACCCGGCGACTGACCGCGATCAGCTCGTCGGCACTCAGCGGATCGAAGCGGCCCCGCACGCCACTGCGTTCGTCAAGAACCGTGCTTCCGTCGACCTGGCACTGCTGGCTCAGGCCAAGAACAAGCTCGTTGACCCCCAACGTCATGGAGTGGATGAGGAAGGTGACGCCAGCGGCGGGGCCGGCCTTGAACAGGACGGTCAGCTTGTCCTTGATCTCGTCGCTAAGCAGCTCATAGTCGGTGGACAGGACGACCAGCTTGAAGCCCTCCACCTTGGGTGAGAGCTGTTGGCGGAAGTCCAGCAGGCTCTCCGTGCGCCCCTGGATGACGTTGAGGACGGCCTGAATGTGCTCGTGCAGGTGGTGGATGGTCTCGGTGAGCTCCTGCGTGTCGTTGATGTGGTGCAGGATCTTCTCCCCGCCACTGTTGACCTCCTGGAACGGTGCTGCCATACCCTTGAGCGCATCATCGAAGACCAGCACCTCTAGCTGCCCTGGCGCTGTCTCCTCGAGCGCTTTGGCCATCAGGAACTGGGTGAACCGCACCGAGTCACGATTCGCCAAGGAATCCTCGACCCATATGTTGCTCCGCCCGATGAAGCCCAGGATGTCATTGCCGAGAGAAATCGTGTCGGCTACCTGACTTTGCATCGTTGATCCAATCGCCGAAATAATGCGGTGCTCACACGTGTCATGATTCTTCTGTCATGGCCTGTAGGGCGGCGCTCACTTTTTCGTGCTCGACGACGGATTGATCGTAGGCCTCCTTCATGCGTTTGTACTCGGCGTGGCGGACAAAGAAGAATACGACCCAAGCGGTTGGCGCCGCAAAGAATAGCAATGTCACGATGTGGGGGTATGAGATGAATGCGATGAGGCCAAGAACGGCGATTCCAACTGCCTTGAGTGGGAAATCCGGGACCCGGTTCGGGTCGGCGGGTGGAACCTGCAGTAGCTCGATGCGCTTGATGTAGAGATCGATGAACGTGATGATGCGTTTCGTGAGGTGCTGCGGTAGGCCAAGACTGGTGAACTTGTCTCGCATGTTGCGGAACCAGTTCTTCGACTTCTCGAGCTCGTTCATGTCATAGCAGTGTTTCTCAATCGCTTCGCAGCAGTTCTGGCTGACGGCGAGGAGTGTGGCAGAATCCATATCTGGGTCAGCCTTGAGGCCCTCAACGCAGATATCTATTGCCCTCGTGTATTGCTTCATCTCGACGTAGCACGCTGCCATGCGAAATGCGATATCGGGAATCATTTCGCGCGGCGCCTTGGTTAGCGCACGCTGGAAGCACTCAATACCTTTTTCGTACCTCTTTGTGAAGTAGAATGTGACGCCGCGTACTCGGTAGACATCCACGGTGTCTTCACCGAGCTCATCAAGAACATAGGCCTCGTCTGCATAGTGTTTTGCTTCTCGCCAGTTTTCCTCCGCTAGCTCGATCCATGCAGAGATCACATGGGCGTTGGGGTCGTCACCATGCTCGTTTCGTGCCTTGCGTGCGGCAATGCTGGCTGCTCCGGGGTCGTCAGCGAAGTAGTACGTCCAGGCGCGGCCGATCCAGTCGATATCCTGCTCAGCCACTTCAGGCAGTGCTCGCAGGGATCGGTCGTATGCATCGCGCGAGTCTTCGTTTGAGAACACGTTCGAGGCGTTCTCAATCATCTTGAGCTTTGCTCTCGCCTCTTCGCCGCGGCTACCGTTCAGCGACGCGCGTTGCCGCCACTGCATGCGGATTTTATTCAATTGCACCTGAATATCAGGGGTGGCATCGTCCTTGTCCAGGTTTAGTTCCTGGTAGTAGTCGACCACAGCGGCAGTCTGCTCATATGCCATCTTGGGGGTTCCTAACTCAACGATTCGGGATTCGGAGAGGAAAGCAAAACGAGTGGTAGACGCATCGTTGCGCGCAGGCGCTGGTGCTGTCCTGGCTCGCATTCGCTTGGCGAAACCGAGATTAGTGAGACCGTGGCGTAATCGACCAGTCTGAGTACTGAGACAGTGGTTTGCGGTGGGGGATTAAAGTGGTTTGTGGGATACATGAGAGCCAGCTGGCGTAATCTGTGTGGAAGTCCCAGGCTGGGTGTCCTGCCAACTGCAAGTTGTTAGACAAACGGCGGGAGGGCTGGCGCAGTGTGGTCTCGTAATTTTGATTCGTTATCTTTATCGATCTGCTCGCAACGGCATGAGTCATGCATGTATGTGGGCACTACGTGCGTGTTTGCTGGCTGCTGAGAACTCGAGAGCGCCTACAGCGTGTGCGTCGACTGGTGAGTCGTGGCTGAGCGGTGCTGGATGCCTCTGCTGGGGCACGAGGACTGTCTGGGTGCCTCAATCGCCGATGCCAACGTCAACTCGCGCGCCGAATCCGCTCCAGTGCGATCGCCCCCGCTGCGCTGTGAGATTGGATGGTGGCAGCGTATGGCGAGTGCTGCGGGCAGAGGCGAAGGACGACTGACTCGCCGTTTTTCGCGTGGCGCAGTATGTGGGTGGCGGTGTCGACCAGTGTGGTGGGAAGCGGTGGTGGTGCTGTGGCTAGGTCTGAGTCCTGGTGGGAGTCGTCGAGCTGGATGACGTCGACGCCTCGATCGCGCGCCTGCCGAACGGCAGCGACGAGAGCAGGCTGGCTCGCCAGGCGCGGCACGCGGATGAGATCGCGCAGTTCGGCTTCGACTCGCCGGGCTAGTTGCACCAAGGCGTCGCTTGGGGCATCGGTGAGTGAACGCAGTTGCTCAAGCACGGGGCGTGACCGCCGGCTGACGTCGGTCAGTAGGGTGGTTTCTGCCTCGAGGCGGGCTTGTCGGGCGGTGCGGAGCACCTGTGCCTGGTGGGCTTGGCGCTGCATTGCGGTGATGCGTGGCTCGATTGAGCGCACTAGAGCAATCACGGTGGCGACCGTCAGGATGTTCATGCACTGAAATCCGAACGAGCGAACGAATGGGGCTGCTGGTGCACCGATCACGACGACGGGCAAAAGATGGGCAGCTCCCACGACTCCGAGGTTGACTAAGGCCAGTTTCAATCGTCGCTGATGAAGCAGGAGCACGGTGAAGATGGCGCTATACCCTTGGGGCCATGACGCCAGCTCGAGCGTTGGTGTGAGGGGGCCCCAGGTGAGGAACGGAATTGTGCTCAGTGCTGAGGTGGAGAGTATGCACCAGCGCTGAAGTGCTCGCGCTAGGCCCCGTGGCGGCCAGGCCAAGGCAAGAAAGGAGCATGTGACGCCGACGGCGCTGGGGATGGAAACCAACACATGGGCGGGTGTGCCGCTGCTGCGCATGACGTGGGCCCAGGCGGTGAGGACGATGCAGCCGAGCCCGATGCGGCCCCAGTGGCCGTGTACCGTGGCTGACAAGCCGTCACCGGTCAGTGGGAGAGCGTCTGCGGTGTGAGCCTTGGGAGTGGCTTTCCTGAGCCGGAGCCGGACGGTGGTACCACGCCCGATTTCCGACGACACGCTGGCGTGCCCGCCTGGTAAGTGGCGCATCCGTCCAATGATTGATTGGCGTAGCCCGAGGCGCAGCGGGCTCAAGCGGCTGGTGTCGAAGCCGACGCCGTCGTCGGTGATCGTGACGGTGAGGGTGCTAGCGGACTGCTGGGTGGATACCGTGCAGTGGACGTGGCGCTGCGGCTCGCCGCCGCTGCTGTGCGCTGCGACGTTTCGCAGTGCCTCTAGGCTCGCGGCAAGAACCTCAACGAACTCGTCCTCAGACAGGCTGAGCTCTGCCTCAGTTACCTGCCCAGGATCGGCAGCAGAAGCGAACTGGTACGCAACCTGTGGGTGCGTGTGCTGCTGGCACCATGAGCGCAGTTGGTCGACGAGCTCGGTGGTGGTGTGGTGGTCGTCGCTGTGTGTTGGCTGCTTGAGGAGTTTGAGTGCATCGGCTGCGGCGGCGCGGAGTCGCTTTGCCGGCATCCCGCGTTCCGGAAAGGACGAAACGAGCGCGGCCAGGACATGATCGTGGACGAGGTTGCGGGCATGGCGGCTGCCGGCCAGTTGGGCGCTCAGCCGCGTGGCGAGGTCTTCCTCGTGGCTGTTGCGTTGGCTCTCAGTGTCAATATGCCTGGCGCATCCGATCAGCCAGTTGATCGGCAGGCAGTAGCAGCCCGCGAAGGTCGTGCTGTAACCGGCTCGGGTCAGCGCTTCGAGCAACCCTTCGCTTCCGGCATAGAGACGGACGATGAACTCGAGCAAGAACAGCACCGCCAGGCCAATCACCGCCGTCCGCCAGCTCGCCACCGCTGCAAGCAGTGCCGCGGCAATCACCATCCCAAAGGCCGGCAGCGGGTGGATGCCTGATGCCAGATGTGGCTGATCGGGATCGAGATTGTGCAGCGTCAGTATGGCGGCACATACCCAGCCATGAAGCGTAAGATAAACCCATGCCCCCAGTCGTGCCCCAACGGCAGCAGCCGACGCGCGGGACTTATGCTGGCGCGAAATAGTGAATGCCGCCAGTGGGCACAGTGCTGGCGGGATCAGCAGGCCAAAGAGATACGGGTATCCAGCTGCCCAGCGATACCAGGTCGGTGCTTCGACAACTTGCTGAAAGAGTGATGGCTTTTGATGAATGAGCTCGAAGAGCATCCCAAACAGGCTGGCACCCATAATCAGGATGATCTGATACGCGTCCTGGTTGGTGCCATCGAGCAGCATCCGGTTGACCACGCCGGTTCGCTTCTGCTGGGAAGCACTGGTCGAGCCGGTGTCGGCGGCGAACGGAGCGGCGGAGGCTGCCATAGTGCTCAGAACGCGTCCTGGAGATCCAGTGTGGGAACGAGTCCTTCGGCCTGGGCCCGTACCAGCAGGTCGACGCGGCTACCAGCGGGGACGCCAGCGTCCATGAACTTGCGGCGTATGCGCGAGACGTAGGTATTGACGGTGTGGATCGACAGGCTGAGCTGACGGGCGACGAAGCTCGCCTCCGCGCCGGTGGCGTAGAGCGAGAGCACCTCCTGCTCGCTGGGCGTCAGAGCAGAAGTGACGAATGCGCTGTCTGCATCCAGAGCACTTGCCCAGTCCAGTGATGGCGTCAGCTCACCACGCAGCGCCGCCCAGATTGTGCTGATCAAAACATCCGGCGTCTCAGACTTGCGGACGACACCCAGGACGCCGCCCTCACAGGCACGCCGGATTAGGTAGGGGTCATCCCCGCTGGTGTAAGCGATCACCGCCGCACCTCGCTTGCGCAGGGTACGGGCGTTGTGTGAGGGGTCGGAGTTGTCCGGTAGGCGCAGGTCGAGCAGTACCACATCGGGCAAGCGATCCTTCGTCGCAGCCGTCTCCTCCAGCAGCTGGGCAACACTGGGATACCCGCCGCGAAAGTGAAGGCTGGCGGTCATCGCCAGCATGGTCGTCACACCCAGGGCGATGACATCGTGGTCATCGATCAGGGCAACGGTGCCGACTCGTGGCACCTCGCGGGCGGGTGCTTGCTGGGCGATGGGATTGGGATTATGCGGGGCGACTCCGGCAACCGAGCCGCCACCGTTGGCAGGTGGCTGTGTCATCTCTGCGTCCTCACGAACCGTCGGGGAAAGGAGCGTGGATCAGGCGATGTTGACGCTAGCAACCTGGTAGCGCGTATCACCATTGACGATTACCAGAGTTGACCAACCGGCAGTTAGTACAACCCTCCAACGGCGAGGCCTCACTTTTGGGCACATCGCTCCTCACCACTCCCACCCAAACCCACCGAACAACCCGCCATGGACGTCGCGCTGGGTGAGGGTGGCGCGCTGCTGCGCGTCCAGGTGGGTGCGGTTGTACTGGTTGGCGGCTTGGGGGCGGGCGAAGGGGCTCGCCCCGGTGAACTGCCAGATGCTGGCTGGCACCTCCCCGATGAAGCGCACCTGGATGGTGGCCAGCAGTGAGCGGGCGTGGAAGGCCCGGCTGGCCAGTGAGATCGGCGTGGTGGGCTCCTCGCCCGGCAGAGGCTCAGCCCGGAAGGCGAGGTCGTAGCGCGTCGCGTCGTGCATCGGCGTGCGCCTGCCGGTGGCCGGGTCGATGTGCCAGAAGTGGTCATTCCACCCAGCCCCTTCGACAGCACGGCTGTTGACGCTGAACTCCCCGCCCGGCTGCGCCGTGACGTGGGCGGGGTAGGAGCGCGAGATGGTGACGAAGTCCAGCTCGCCGGCCATGTTGGCCAGCCGGTAGTGCTCCACCGTGCCGCGCCACTGACGGTGCTCGACCACGATGAGCGTGGTGGTCTCCTCATAGACAATCCCACCGTGCATCTCCGGCACATCCAGCACCAGCGGTGCCTGGGCGTAGCGCCCAGCCACCAGACGGCTGTGCAGCAGACGCAGGCCAGCTTCCTCCCGCGAGGCGATCGTCTCCATGCTGCACCCCAAGCGGCTCGCCATCGCCCGTCGCCGCTCCAGCAGGCTCCCACTCCCGGCCGTCTCAGGGCTGAGCGCGAAGGCCGCCAGCAGCACACCCACTAGCGGCTCGTCCTTCTCACTCCCGCTCTCACTCAGGCTGTGAATGGCCGAGACAAAGCGATGGCGTAGCCGCTCAAAGGAGTCCTCCAAGCTGCCCCGCAGCACCTCATCGACAATCGGGGCGTGCACCAGCCGCGCCGCCGTAAACCCACCGCGCTTGCGCAGCCACGCCAGCTCACGCAGCAAAGAAGCAGCATCATCGGCATCGAGACGAGCACGGGACATGAGCAAGCCTCCTGGGGAAGTAGAAGCAAGGCGTGAGCGGCAGTGGGCTGAGCGGTGAAGCGCCCGCCAGGCGCGACAACCGCACGGTGTGAGCTGGGGCCGGGCCGCAAACCAGCCTAGACCGAGCGGTCGGAACAAACCAGGAGATATAGCGGGGGCCGAACACCAGAGGCGAGGTGTCTGTGCCTGGCTTGGCCGACTGGCTCCTTGCCGCAGCTGCTGGCCTGCCGACTGCAGCGGGGCAGCAGTGCTGCTTGTGTGTGCCAGTGGTGGACGCCTGAGTGAGCCCGCTTTTCCAACTTTCTTCCAACTTTGACAGCACTGCGGCGCGGTCTGCCTACCGTTCTAACCAACGCCACGAGCTCGGGGCAAGACCGGCAGAAAACGCCGGCCTGGCGCGGCAAGTGGCGGGTGGTACGGCCTGCTCCATCAAGAGCGGCAGCACAGGCCGTCAACGCGAGATGACCAGCCCGGCTGGCCGTCTTTCTCTCTTCCTTCCTCTCTCCTTGAAAGGACTCCTCATGGCTTCTACCAATCTCAGTCTCTTCTCGCCCCAGCGCACCCGGATGGGGGTGGTGCTGGGCAATGGTCAGGCCCGGGTGACCAGGCGGGAGATCGAGCAGGTCGCCGCCCAGGCAGAAGTAGCGGCCCAGGCCGAGCAGGCCCGGGCCTTCCTGACCTCCCAGGTCCTGACCAACATCGCCACGCTGGTGACTCAGGCCGAGGCCCAGACCCGCATCGCCCCCGGCGGCGCTCAGTTCTACGAAGCGATCATCACGGGATACGCCCTGGGCGCTGGGCAGCGGATCGGGCAGCTGTAGGCGGCGGGGCCAGCACCGGAACGTCGTCAGCTCGGCAGTGAGCACTCTGCCTTTCACCTTCGTTCCGTCTTCTCACGTACTTCTCTTCTTCTCTCAATTCTCTTCTCATCTTCGGAGGTTTCATCATGACGGTAATAATCGGGATCCTGGCCCTCATTGGTCTGGCGGTGGTGGGCGCAATCGGCTGGGCATTCGCCCACGGGGTGCGCGACGGACTGGCCCAGTGGCGGGAGGCACCACCCAGCGGAGCGAGTCAGCCGCTGCCCGTCGGTGAGCCGCCGCTGTCGCTGTCTGCCGCGCTGCCGAGCAGCTACCAAGCCGGTCAGCTGGCCGGTGAGGTTGCAGTCAGCTGGCGTTCTGCACACCAGGCGGCCAGAGCAGTTGGACCAGGCGTCCCGGCCAGCTCGTCCTGGGCGGCCGCCCTGGCCTTGGGCAGTGAGCTGAGCCTGCAGCGCCAAGAGGCAGGCCGAGCCATGCAGGCAGCCATGACCCAGGTGCTGCAGGACAACGAGCAGGCAGTGCGGGAGGCAGCGGCTGAGGCTGCCGGTGGAGGGCATAACGCCAGCAATGGCGGGAGTGGTGCGGCGCCAACTGCTGCAGGGTCGGGTGAGGCCAGCAAGGGTGGCAGTGCGTCGTCTGAGGCGAGTTCTAGCGTGACGGACAGTGGTGACAGCAACGGCACGGCAGAGGCTGCGGCCCGACCCACCTGGCCGGCTCACGCGCCCTCGCGTCGCCCGCCGCGCCCACGTCCCAGGCAGTGCACGCAGCAGCGACCGGGCCGGTCGGACGAGCGGCAGTCGTGAGCAATCGGCTCCATTCCTCACCCACATGCTGCGTTCTTTCGCTCCCTTGTTGCAAAAACTACAGCACCGACTTTCGTGGCCACTAAGTGGCGCGTGTGTCCATTTTGTTTCCTGGGGTGACACCACAGAAACGGCTCAAGAATGGCACGTGTCGCGTCGCTTCGCAATCTGAATTGAGAAGCCTTGCAACATGCGAGTGTTCGTGGAATGTATGGGATAAGGGCAACTTGCTGCCGATGCGCGAAATAGCTGGTAGCGGGCTCGCCCGGAGCAAATAGCACGTATGAACAAAAAAGGAGGGACACTATGCAGCAGACGAAACACACAGGACGAGCGTGCGCTGGGGGAGCGGCACCACGGTGCAGTGCGGCGGCCAGGCAGGCTGGCGCAGTGGCAAGTCAGAACGGTGGTGTGACGGCGACCAGCGCTGGCTCATCACCTGCCATCCCTGGCCTGCCGCCTGGTGGCTTTGCCACCATCCTGGCCGATCCGCCCTGGCCCCTTCAGGGCGGTGAGAAGCACTACCGGACGATGAGTCTGGCGCGGATCAAGGCTTTGCCGGTGGGGTCGTTGGCGGCCCGTGATGCCCACCTGTGGCTGTGGACGACCAATGCCTTGCTACCTACAGCGTATGAGGTGGCTGAGGCCTGGGGCTTTACGGTGCGCAGCCCGCTGACCTGGGTGAAGTTCCGCCTTGGTCTGGGTGGCCGCTACCAGCTACGTAATGCCACCGAGCAGCTGCTGTTCTGCACCCGGGGGAAGGCACCCTTGGGTTCGCGCTCCCAGCCGACCTGGTTCAACGCGCCAGTACAGGAGCACTCGCGTAAGCCGGCTGAGCAGTTCGCCATTATCGAGCGGGTCAGCCCTGGGCCGTACCTGGAGCTGTTCGCCCGCCGTAGGCCAGAGTCGAACCAGCCCTGGGCAGTGTGGGGAGACCAAGTAGCGAGCGACATCCGCATCCCCGGCTTTGCCGTGCCGCGGTACAGCGAACGCGTTGAGAAGGCAGAAGCGATGCCGCAGACCGACCAGTCCGCTGGCAACGGCAGCGGTGGTAACGGCAAGGAGGTAACGCGATGAGTCGGCCGTGGCATGACAAGTACTCAATTCGCAGTCTTCGAGGAGATGGTGATGATGAGCGATTCGAGGCGTTCTTTGCCCGGCAGCCTGCTGCGATGCGGCGTCGGTCTGCTCCTGATCGCGATGGGGCTGAGGTGGATCGTCGTCATCGTGCAAAGCAGCTGGCCCTGGCTCGTCGGGCTGCTCGCCGTGAGCGCCGCCGCCTGGCTGGCAGTGCGCTGGTGGCGCAGCCGACGGGAGTGGTGAGAGAGCCCAGCGCTAGCCACCACTGCACTCAGCCTGCCAGCGATGACCGGCGACGGACTGGTCGGCGGCCTCACTCTCCAAGGAGGCAGCCATGATGGCCCCGCATGCCGGTGGCCGGCCTGGCTCGTCGCGGCGGGTGCGGCTAGTGCCGGTGCGGCAAAGCGGCATGGACCACCGGGCAGTGGCGCGGATCGTGCTGGCACTGGCGCGGCAGATGGCGACGGATGAGGCTGGGGAGTCGGCGGCGGATGACGAGGTGGTGTCCTCAGGTGTGGGGGTCTGCACGAGTAGTGAGCGTGGCCCCTCGGTGGGGCGCTGCGCTGCAAACGAGCCTGTGTCGGCATCGCCTGGTGGTGGCTTGGCAGGTCGATGTGCTCACCAGCGTCATGAGGGCGCTCATCACTCGACTCATGAATCTGCCACGGCTGGCTGCTCCAGTTCCTACTCGTCCGACGAGGCTACCGCTGTCTCGTCCACGCCGGGAGGTGCCCCGTGATGGCCCGCCCCACTCAGCCCCTGGTCTGGCGCCAACTCCGCTTTGCTCTGCCGCTCGCCCAGGACACCGCGGTGAGTCTGGTGGAGCGCATTCTGGCAGATAGCTCGCTTGGTCGGGTGGTGCTGGAGCTGCGGGCCTCGGGTGGGCAAGCCACCTGGGCACTGGGCTCACAGGCTGGTGAGCGGTTGGTCTCGGTGGTGCGTGAGTTGGTGCCGGGCTGCCGGGTGCCGCGTGGGTTTTCACGGCGGGCGGTGGATCAGGCGGTGGTGGTGTCGGCCCGCCCGGTCGGGGTGGGACTGGCGGCGGAGCGGCTCAGCGCGGTGGTGCGGGCCGTTCTGGCGGCCTTGGCGGTGACGGCTGAGGGTGAGGAGCTGGTGGTTCAGCTGCAGCTGGGGCGGCGCTTCTCACCGCAGGCTCTCGGGCGGGTGGAGCCGCAGGGCTGGCTGGAGCTGCTCGGCCTGGTACCGATCCCATCTCTTAGTGGTGAGCGGGGTCGGCGGATGCGGGCGCAGGTGGGGCGGCATCGGGCGGCGGCGAGTTTGCGCTTGGGGGTGCGGGCAGCCTCACCGCTGCGCCAGCGGGTGCTGCTGCAGGGGCTGCTGGGGGCGCTGCGCCTGCTGGAGGGGCCGGGGGTGCGGCTGCGCGCCCGTACGGAGCACCCGGCTAAGTTGGATGGGGTGCGGCGGCCGTGGCGGGCGGGGCTGGAGCTTGGTGCAGGAGAGATTGTGGCGATGGCGGGCTGGCCGGTGGGTGAGCTGCCCTTGCCGGCGACGCCGTCGGCTCATCCGCGGGTGCTGGCGCTGCCTCAGGCGCGTGAGACGCAGCGGGCGTTTGCCACAGGGGTGGCGGATCAGGCGGGTGAGCGCCTTGGTATCTCGATTGGTGATGCGCTCTACCACACGGTGCTGCTGGGGCCGACGGGGGCTGGTAAGTCCACCGCCTTGGCGCATCTGGCGTTGGCGGACATTCACGCTGGTCGGGGTGTGCTGCTGATTGATCCGAAGACGGATCTGGTGGCGGACATTCTGGCGCGGATTCCTGAGCAGCGACGGGGTGACGTGGTGGTGATCGACCCGACCAGTAGTCGCCCGGTGGGGATCAATCCACTGGCCCGGGCGCAGACGGCGCGCAGCGGCGCGTTGTCATCAGGCGGTGGCGTGGTGGGGGGTGGTGCGTCGCCGGAGCTAGTAGCGGATACGGTGCTGGCGACGTTGAAGGGGGTGTTCGCTGAGTCGTGGGGTGTGCGGGTGGAGCAGGTGCTCTCTGCGGCGCTGGTGACGCTCGCGCGCACGCCGGGGGCGACGTTGGTCGATCTACCCCTCTTGCTGACGAACGCGGCTTACCGTCAGCGGCTCATTGCGGCCTCGGGGGCGGATCCGCTGGGGACGGGGCAGTTCTGGGCGGCCTATGAGGCGCTCAGTGAGGCGCAGCGTCAGCAGTGGGTTGGGCCGGTGCTGACGCGGCTGCAGCCGTTCCTGATCCGTCCGCACCTGCGAGCCACGCTGGGGCAGGCCGCGCCGTCGGTGGACCTGGGGGAGGTGTTCACCCGGCGGCGCATTGTGCTGGTCAGCCTCAACAAGGGAGTACTGGGAGCGGAGTCAGCCCGGCTACTTGGGTCGCTGCTGGTGGGCCAGCTCTGGCCACTCATCCTGGCCCGGGCAGCGGTGGAGCCATCGCGGCGGCATGTGGTCAGTGTCTTCATTGATGAGGTGCAGGACTACCTGTCGCTGCCGGGCAGCCTGGCCGACGCCCTGGCCCAGGCCCGGTCACTGGGCGCAGCCTTCCACCTGGCGCATCAGTACCGCGGGCAGCTGCCCGCGGCGCTCAAGGCGGGGATCGATGCCAATGCGCGCAACAAGATCATCTTCTCCCTGAGCGCGGCGGACGCGGCCGAGCTGGCCCGTCAGGCGATTGACCTGGAGACGGCCGACTTCCAGCTGCTGCCGCGCTTTGGCGTCTACGCCCGCACCATGCACCACGGGCGGGAGAACCCCTGGTGCCAAGCCACTACCCTGCCACCGACCCCACCGGTGCAGGATGCCCTGGCACTGCGCGCCGCCAGCCAGGCGCGCTACGGCCAAGACGCCGCGCAGGTCGAGGCCGCCCTGCTCGCGCGGCTCGGGCAGAACGGCGAGATGACCGGTGATGACGCGACTCAGGTAGCAACGGACGACGCGGCGAGTGAGCTCGGGGGAGCAGCCACGGGCGGAGACGGCGGGCCAGCGAACGGCGTACCTGGCTCGACGGCTGGTGTGGTGTTCGGCCGCCGGCCAGATAGGCGGAACGGAGGAACAGCATGACAGGCGGAGGGATTGAGCGTGTTCTCCGCGGCGCGTCAGACCACCACTGGGGCTACGAAGTTCGCTGCGAAGTATCGCCCCTATCTGGCCCCTGCGCTTGTCTCCACCACTGGCTCGCCGAGACGCGTCGGGGGACGAATTGCCAGACGCATCGCTGCAGCGAGCAGGTTGGGCTATCGGCGTCGTGGTGCGGCACAGGCGCGGTTGCGGGAGGCGACTGATGGCCCCGTGTGGCCATCCCACCTACCACTGACAACGGCCCCAGCCTCACAGCCCCTGGCTCGCAGCAGCGACTCGATCAACCACATGACGATCACGAAGGAGGAAACAGCCATGAACACAGCGATATCGGAATACGCGAGCGTTGGGACAGGCACCGGTTTGGCAGTGCCGACGTCCGCGACGACACCAACGACGATGAAGGGAGCAGCGACGACAGAGGCAGCGAAGTCTCAGCGCCAGGTTCCGGCTCGGATTGGCCGCGCCCAGCTGCAGGCGATCGCCGAGCGGCTCGATGCCACCGATCGGGCGCTGCTGGCCTTACTGGCGGCTCATCGCTATGCCACAACCCGCCAGCTGGCGCAGATCACTGAGTTGTCTGGGCAGTACGGTTCGGCCCGTTCGGCGCTGCGCCAGACCAGTCGGCGGCTGCGACGCCAGCACGGGCTGGGGCTGGTTGCTCACCTGGAGCGGCGGATCGGTGGTACGCGGGCCGGCTCAGCGGGGTACGTCTGGTACCTGACTGCAGCGGGGCAGCGCCTGACGAGCGAGGGGCAAGGGCGTGGATCGCGGCGGCGTTTTCAGGAGCCGTCGTCACTGTTCCTGTCCCATACGCTGGCGATCACGCAGGCGCGGGTCGTCATCGAGCAGGCCATCCACGCCGTCGGTGGACGCCTGGCCCGGCTGCGTACCGAGCCGGCCTGCTGGCGCTCCTGGCTGCGGCTCGGTGGGGCGCTGGGCTGGCTCAAGCCGGATCTGGAAGCGATTACGGCGACGGATACAGGCGCTGAGGATCACTGGCTCCTCGAGGTCGACCTAGACACCGAGCATCCAGCGCGGCTGCTGGCCAAGTGCCACGACTACCAGGCCCACCTGGCCAGCGGCACCTTCCAGGCCCAGCACGGCTACTACCCGCAGGTGGTCTGGCTGCTGACCAACCAGGCACGGGCCGGCCGCCTGGCCGAGCAGATCGCCGCCGACCAGACGCTGACCCCTGGGCTGTTCAAGATCACCGCCGCCCCCGAGCAGCTCGCTGCCCTGATCCAGCGCGGCCCATAGGACGTCGAAAGCGACGACGCTATCTGCTTGGCCATTTCTCAGTCTGCCTCATTCTCAGCAAGGAGAACTTACCAGCGACGAAGTTGGCGAACCGTGCTGAAAGCGGCGGAATGGCGGGGCAAGCTGGCGACTAGGGGAGTGTTGGGCGGGAATGTTAGAGATACAGGAAATCCGACTGGACTTTTCCGTCCATCTGAGCGTCAATAGAAAGAGGAGAAACATAAACGAGTGAAATAGCAATACATATGACGAGAGGAGGATGCAGATGACAACGCAGACAACAACGAACGCACAGGAGAAGCACCTGGCTGTGCTCTCCACCGTACCCACCACCGCGCTGGACGGCCAGGCGGGTACCGGGGCGATCGCCATCTTCTACGGCGCGGCCCGCTACCCCTTCGAGCTAGCGCGCCAGCGGGAGCTGGTGGAGGACTATGCCGAAACGACCGGCCTCAACCTGGTCACCGAGTTCCACGACCGACAGCAGCGCCAGCACGGCCTGGGCATGCTGCTCGATGCCTGTCAGCGCGGTGGAGTGGAGTACGTCATCACGGCAGGCTGGCCCACCCCCAACCTCACCACCACCGAAGCAGACGCGGTCGTCGAGCAGCTCGCAGCCAGCGGCACCCACCTGGTCTGCCTCAACAACTGGCAGCCCGGCGACGGCACCCCACCCGCCTGGTGGAACGACGAAGAAGGCGCATGGATGCGCCAGCTCGATGAGCTGAGAGAACAAGAACGCCAGCAGCGCGAGCAGACCAGTGAACACAGCCAGCCTGGCGAAGCCGGCGCGGACAGCCAGGTCAACCAGGCCGGTCGAACCGGCAACGCCAGTGAACCCACCGAAGCCACCAAGGAGGTGCACCATGCCTGACGCACTCGCCCCCGATCCCTTCACTGCCATGGCCGCCCAGCTCACTCCCAAGCGCGCCGTCTCATACATCCGCGTCTCTACCCGTGAGCAGGCTCAGCGAGGTGGGTCGGAGGAAGGCTTCTCCCTGCCGGCTCAGCGGGAGGCGAATAAGCGCAAGGCCCAGTCGATGGGTGCACTGGTCGTCAAGGAGTTCGCCGACCGCGGCGAGTCCGCCAGGTCTGCCAACCGCCCTGAGCTACAGAAGATGCTGGCCTACCTCAAAGAAGACGGTGGGATCGACTACGTCATCGTCCACAAGCTCGACCGACTAGCGAGAAACCGAGCGGACGATGTGGAGATCAACCGGGCGTTTGAGGAGGCAGGGGTACGTCTGGTGTCAACCAGCGAGAACATCGACCAGACGCCAGGTGGCATGCTCCTGCACGGCATCATGAGCTCTATCGCTGAGTTCTACAGCCGGAATCTCGCCAATGAGGTCATCAAGGGGATGGGCGAGAAGGCGCGGAACGGTGGGACGCTGGGGAAGGCACCGCTCGGCTACCTCAACGTCCGTGCCAGGGATGAGAACGGGCGAGAAGTCCGCACCATCGCCCTCGATGAGGAGCGCGCACCACTCATCCGGCTGGCCTTTACCGAGTATGCGACGGGGCAGTGGACGACCAAAAGGCTCGCTGCGCACCTGCACGATCGTGGGCTGACGACCGTGCCGACAGCCCGCAAGCCGGCCAAAGCGGTGACGGGTGCCCAGTTGCATCGCATGCTGCGCCACCCCTACTACAAGGGTGTCATTTCCTTCCAAGGGGTGGAGTACGCCGGGGCGCATGAGCCGCTGGTGGATGAAGAGACCTGGAGCCAGGTGCAGGCCGTGCTGGACTCCCATCGCTTCGGGGAGCGGGAACGCCAACACAACCACCATCTCAAGACGACGGTGTACTGCGGCCTGTGTGGTGCGCGCCTGCTGGTGCAGAACACGCGCAACAGCAAAGGCGACCTCTACCCCTACTTCATCTGTGCCAAGCGGCAGCGAACCCACGACTGCTCCTTCCGCGCCGTCCTGATCGACGTCGTCGAAGAGCGGATGAACGACCTCTACCAAACCATCCAACTCAGCAGCCAGGATCGCCAGCTAGTAGAGCAGTACGTCCGGGAGGAGCTACAGCGCCTTGAGCGTGACAAAGATCGGACAATCCGCTCCCTGACGACCAGGCGGACGAACATCGAAGACAAGCGCCGCCGCCTGATGCACGCCCACTACGAAGGTGCCGTCCCCCTGGAGTTGCTCAAGGAGGAACAGACCCAGCTCACGAGCGAGCTCGACCATATTGAGCGCCAGCTGACCGCCTACCAAGCCGACATAACCGAGGTGCGGCAGCGCCTTGCCCAGGCCCTTGACCTCCTCGAAGACTGCCACCGCCTTTACACGGCAGCACCTGCCCACCTGAAGAAGCTGCTCAACCAGGTGTTCTTCCAGCGGGTGCTGGTCAACCCAGCGGTGGATGAGGAGGGCCGAGTCATCCTGCCGGAAGATGGAACGAATGATGACGGAGGCAGGAACGCGACCGATGCAGCAGCTGGCGACTGCCCGATAGGGGAGAGCGACGACGGGCCATTGCAGCACACCGCAGCACCGCGCCTGCTGTCCGACGCAAGTAGCGACGCCAGCCTGGCAGCCGAGCTCCGGCTGCCTTTCACCTGGCTGACCAGCCGCCTGATGCACAAGGTCGCACGGCAACACCGTGCGACCTTGTTGCAAGACAACCCGCGAGAAAACCGGGACAACCAACTGGACTGCCCCATCACCAACACCGTCTGCAACGACGAAGCGCTCACCAGTGGTGGTGAGCGCTTCGCATCTTCATCAACCAACCCAGACCGTGTTACTCATGACCTAGGTTTGGGTAAGGCTATCGTGGTACCCCCACTGGGATTCGAACCCAGGACCTTGTGCTTATCAGGCACGATACGAGGTATAAGCTCGCTGCTCTAACCGCTGAGCTATGGGGGCGCGGCCACGACATCGACGGCGTCGAGGGGGCCGACGCTGCCGGCACCGGAGGGGGCCAGCAGCGCGGAAGTAGGTTACCCCAGACGGCGGCCGCATCGGTCGTTTTCCCCACTGTGTTCCGTCAGGTACGCCCGCACGCAGGTGCCACGCTCCGTCGCCCCTGACATCTCAGGAACTGCCCCGCATGCCGCTAGCCTGGTCGCATGAGTCACACTCCTGCACCCGCATCCCCTGAGGCCGGACACGGGCCAGCACGCATCACGTCGGAAGGCCACCTGACCGTCCGTGACGTCGTCGCCCTCGTGGAGGCCGCCGCTCCTCCCGGCCTGGCCGCCTCCTGGGACTCCAACGGGCTCATCTGCGGCGACCCCGCTGAGCCCGTGCGCAGCATCCTGCTGGCCGTCGACCCGGTGACAGCCGTCGTCGACGAGGCCATCGACGCCGGAGTCGACATGGTCATCACCCACCACCCCCTCTACCTGCGCGGTACCGACCACGTCGCGGCCACCGACCCCAAGGGACGCACCGTCCACCGCCTCATCCGCGCCGGCATCGCGCTCCTCAACGCCCACACCAGCCTCGACGCCGCCCACGGGGGAGTGGCCGACGCCCTGGCCGAGCGCGTCGGTCTCGTCTCCACCGTCCCCCTCGAGTCCGACCCCGCCTCCCCGGATCAGGGCATCGGACGGATCGGCACGTTACCCCAGCCCGTCACCCTGCGCCGGTTCGCTGAGGACGTTGCCTCAGCCCTGCCCGACTCCGCCCCCGGCCTCCTCGTGGGCGGGGACCTGAACGCCGTCGTCGAACGCATCGCCGTCTCAGGTGGGGCGGGCGACTCTCTCCTGCAACGGGCCCGGCAGGCCGGAGCCGACGTGTTCCTCACCGCTGACCTGCGCCACCACCCAGCCTCCGAGCACCTGGAGGACGGCCGCCCCTATCTCCTGTGCGGAACCCACTGGGCTACCGAGTGGGTCGGCCTGGAGCCCCTGGGGCGCAGGCTCACAGAGGACGCTCACTCCCGTGGAGCCTCCCTGGCCGTCCAGGTCTCCCGCATTGTCACGGACCCCTGGGCGCTGCGCCTGCCGACCGGAACAGACCGGGCATGAGAGGATTCGCAGCAACAACTTGTACGCACCTGAAGGAGCACACGCCGTGACCAGCGCCCCCATCGCCCAGCAGCGCCTTCTCATCGACCTCCAGGACCTCGACTCCCACCTGGCACGGCTGCGTCACGAGCGCAAGCACCTTCCGGTCCTCACCCGCATCGAGGCCGTCATCGAGCGCCTCAAAGCCAACAAGCGCGCAGCCATCCAGGCCGAGGCCGCCCTCGACGAGGCCAAGAAGCAGGCCACCCGCAGTGAGGACGAGGTCGGGCAGGTGGCGCGCCGCGCCGAGGTGCTGCGCGAGCGCCTCCACTCCGGCAGCAGCGCGGCCCGCGACCTCTCCGCCATCCAGGGGGAGATCGACCAGCTCGGCCAACGCCAGTCAGCCTTGGAGGAGGCGCAGATCATGGCCATGGAGGCCCTCGACTCCGCCCGGCAGGAGGCGGAGCGGCTCAGCCAGGAGGAGGCCGAGATCCGTGCGGCCGGCCGGGAGCTCACCGCCAAGCGTGATGCCGAGTTCGCCCGACTCGATGAGGAGATCGAGTCCCTGGAGAACCAGCGGGCAGACCTGGCCGGAACCATCGAGGCGTCCCTCCTGGCGGACTACGAGGCCGTGCGCAGCTCCACAGGCGGGCTCGGTGCAGTCGCCCTGAGAGGACGCACCGTTGAGGGAGGCGCCGTCGAGATCAGCCCCCAGGAGCTGGCCCGCATCGTGGCCGCCCCGGCCGAGGAAGTCATCCACGCCGAGGAGAACGACGTCATCGTCGTACGCATGGACATCTGACGGCGCGGCCCATCTGAAGCCGGCCGCGACCGACTTCAGCGGGTCACCAGGGTGAGAGCCCGACGCCCCAGCCGGTCCGGCTCGCCGACCTCGACGTCGTCGATGCCCTCCAGACGCCCGGCGATGGCTGCGATGTCGTCCACGTGGACGTGCTCAGGCACGGATCCGGCGGCGACGGCCCTCAGGAGCTCTCCGGTGAGCAGTCCGCGAGCGTGCTTGGCCATGTGGGAGACCACCTTGCGCGAACCGTCGGCGGCGGTGCGCACCACGCGCACGGTGACGACTTCGATACCGTCACGTGCAGCCGGCTTCCACGCGGCCGCATAGTCCGCCGACCGGCAGTCCACCACCAGTCCCTGTGCAGCCATCTCAGTGAGCGACGGCGCCAGGTGCTGCTTCCAGAACGCCGGCAGGCGCCCCGGTCCAGGCAGGGACGTGCCCATCGACAGGCGGTGGTCGGGCACCAGGTCAGTGGGGGACAGGATGCCCCACAGTCCCGAGAGAACGACGCAGTGGCGCTCCAGAGCAGCCCGGCCGGCCGCCTCCTCGGCGATCGAGTCGAGCCGGGCGGCCTCGTACAGGACCCCGGTGAACAGCTGATGGGCGGGGACACAGGGTGAGGTCTCCAGCGTCAGGTTCGTTGATACCTGCACGGCGCTGCGTGGTCCTAGTCCCAGGACGGAGGCCGCCTCATCGCTCCGGCTCACCTCAGCCAGCGCGGACATCACCTCGCGGCGCGCAGCAGTGAGCCTGTCCGCGTCCAGGAGCGAGTCAAGTTCCAGCGACGGTCCACTGGCAGGAGCGGTCTTTCCCTCAGAGGGAGGCAGCAGGATCAGCACCCGCACATGATAGGCGGCTCCCAGCAGGTCAGGGGCCGACGGCGAGCGAGACTCCGTGCTGATGCCCCACGGAGCTAGACTGACCCGTGCGGACGAGCCGACCGGGCGGCCGCGGTACCGCCACCGCCTTCATAACGGTGGCGGGCTGAGGAACGTCCGGGCTCCACAGAGCAGGGCGGTGGCTAACGGCCACCCGGGGTGACCCGCGGGACAGTGCCACAGAGAGCAGACCGCCCATCGGAATCCGGTGGGTAAGGGTGAAAGGGTGGGGTAAGAGCCCACCAGCGCGGCGGGTGACCGTCGCGGCTCGGTAAACCCCGCCCGGAGCAAGACCGCACAGCTGGCGCTTGAAGGCTGCTCGCCCGAGTCAGCGGGTAGGTCGCATGAGGCCGCTGGCAACAGTGGTCCAAGATGAATGGTCGCCACCGCCCAGGCCGGCAACGGCGGGCGGCAACAGAACCCGGCGTACAGGTCGGCTCGTCCGCCCCATAGAACCTATTGAAACGGCTGTGGCCCGCCAGGATGATCCTGGCGGGCCACAGCCGACACGCGGTCAGAGGCGGGTAGCGCGTTTACTTCGCCGCCACGTAGACCTCATTCTTGTTGTCCACCTGAGAGAAAGCGCTCACCGCGAAGGCGCCCTTCTTCTCATTGGCAGCGGATTCGTCAACGAGGAAGACGAAATCACCCTTGGCCTTACCTCCATCTCGAGGCATGCTCTGGCGGATGAAGAGTGACTGCCCGCCGATCGACAGCTCGGCCTCCGAGGTGTTCCCCTCGTGGGTGAACCCCACTTGGAGCCTGAACTCCTGGAACTGTCCCTCTCCGTGGTAGGTGATCTCAACGGGGACGCGAATGTACACCTTGCCGGCAGGAGGCTCCTTGTAGCTGTACTGGCTCGTGGCGGCCTTCACCGACTCATTGGCGTTCCACTCGACATCGCCGATGGTGACGTCAACCGAGGCGTTCGGGTCGTCGTCGTACTTACCGGCATGCAGCGTGATCGGCCCGGCCTTCGGGTCGAGGGGGTTCTTCTCGCTGGAGCCTGGGTCGTTGCTGCCCGGCTTGCTGGTCTTGGTGGTCTTCTTCTGATCCGAGCTGCCAGTCTCGTCAGAGTCGCTGGCCTTCTTCTTGGAGTCAGAGTCAGCCTTCTTCTGGCTCTTCGGCTCCGAGGTCGACGTGCTGTCCGCCTTGTCATCCGACTCGCTGGAATCGCCCTTGAACATGAAGATGCTTCCGATGACCAGGGCGACCACGACGACTGCAGCGATACCGGTCCAGAACCACCACTGCTGGGTCAGCGGCTTGGAACCGTTGCCAGGGCCGGCCGGAGCGGCGGCGTTGGGCTGCCACCCGCCAGCGGGAGGCTGCATGCCTCCGGCAGCCCCCTGGGGCTGGTAGGGCGTGGGTGACTGGGCGTAGTCCATGTTGGCCGCGTAAGGGCTGCCCCCAGCTGCGGGAGCGCCGGCGTAGTCCCCGGAGGGGGCGGAGGCCGACATGCCCGTCGGGTCGGCAACCGGCGAGGCGGTGCTCAACGACGCCGTCGGGGCGGTCGACACCGCCTGGGTCGGAGCCCACGCCGGGTCGGCCTCGGTGGCGGCACCTGCGGCCGAAGCAGCGGAGGCGGCCGAGTCGTCGACCCAGATCTGCCAGCCCTCTGGAGCCGGTCCCCAGGCCGGGTCGGGCTGCCAGCCTGCAGGTGGTTCGAAGCCCTCGGGTGGCGCGGGCCAGTTCGGCGGTGGATTGAAGCGCAAAGCCATGAGAACCTCCGGGAGGAAATAAACAGGGAGAAACCCGCATGGGTTTCCTGGGCAGAATAGAGATGTCCGCTACTCAAGGACCCTACGTCGTCACCTTATCGTGAGGCAACGTGACGGCGCTCGATCGTCCTGGATGTGGATGGGTAGCGATACCCACTGCCTCAAGGCAGGGTGAGCACCTCGGCGCCGTCCTCGGTCACCACGAGCGTGTGCTCGAACTGGGCAGTACGGGAACGGTCCTTGGTGACCACCGTCCAGCCGTCGTCCCACTGCTCCCACTCGATGCCACCGAGTGTGAGCATCGGCTCGATGGTGAACACCATGCCCGTCTCGATGACGTCGTCGTGCAGAGGGGCGGCATCGTAGTGGGGGATGATGAGACCGGAGTGGAACGCCTCGCCGACGCCGTGTCCGGTGTAGTCGCGCACCACCCCGTAGTCGAAGCGCTTGGCGTAGGCCTCGATGACGCGGCCGATGACGTTGACCTCGCGACCCGGCTTGACGGCCTTGATGCCCCGCTCCATCGCGGTGCGGGTACGTTCGATGAGCAGCTCCGTCTCGCGGTCGACCTCACCGACGGCGTAGGTGGCGTTCGTGTCGCCGTGGACCCCGCCGACGTAGGCGGTGACGTCAAGATTGATGAGGTCTCCCTCGTTCAAGCGGGTCGAGTCCGGGATGCCGTGGCAGATGACCTCATTGATCGAGGTGCAGATAGACTTGGGGAAACCCATGTAGCCCAGGCACGAAGGGTAGGCGCCGTGGTCGCACAGGTACTCGTGGGCGATCCGGTCGAGCTCGTCGGTGCTCACCCCCGGGGCGATCGCCTTGGCTGCCTCGGCCAGGGCGCGGGCGGCCAGTCGCCCCGCGACCCTGATCCGCTCGATCGTCTCGGCGTCCTTGATCTCCGAGGCGGTGACGCGCTCGGGGCCGTCGTGGAACATGTATTCGGGGCGTGCGATGGACGCAGGCACATGACGCTCAGGACTGAGCGTCCCGGGAGTCAGCGTGCCACGCGGCGCGCGGTCGGCCAGTGAGACCGAGGACGCAGGGGAAGCCGAAGAAGTCATGGTCGTAAGCATAGAAGGAGGCATCCGGTTCGCGTGACCTTCCCTCCGGCCAGTGGTTCAGGGCCTCCGCCATGACGCTGTGGGTCTTGTCACGGTCAGAAGCCGTCAGGAGCTGAACCAGTGCTTCTCCGCGGGGAAGGACTCCTCGCGTACCGCGGTCCCGTAGTCGGTGGCCGCCTGCCTCAGGGCCTCGCCGACTTGTCCGAACTGGTGGGCGAAGCGCGGAGACCAGTCCGTCATCCCGGCCATGTCCGTCCACACCAGGACCTGCCCGTCGCAGCGCGCGCCCGCGCCAATACCGATCGTGGGGATCGTGAGCGACTCGGTCACGCGCGCGGCCAGGGGCTCGGGCACCATCTCCAGGACCAGGGCGACCGCCCCCGCCTCGGCCAGTGCCTGCGCGTCGGCCATCAGTACGTCAGCCGCCTCGCCACGGCCCTGAACCCGGAAGCCGCCGAGCATGTTGACGCTCTGCGGGGTGAACCCCAGGTGCCCCACCACCGGGATGCCCGCCTGGGCCAGTGCCCTCACGCTGGCTGCCCGGGGGGTGCCGCCCTCGAGCTTGACGGCGTTGGCCCCGGCCTTCATGAGACGCACCGCGCTGGCCAGTGCCTGCTCCGGACCGGCCTCGTACGTGCCAAAGGGAAGGTCGGCCACAACCAGTGCGCGCTTGGTCGCCCTGGCCACTGAGCGGGTGGCCACCACCATCTCGTCGAGCTCCACCGGGAGTGTGGAGTCGTGCCCCAGCATGACGTTGCCGATGGAGTCTCCCACCAGCAGCAGGTCGGTTCCCGCCGCATCCAGGATCCGGGCGGTCACGGCGTCGTAGGCGGTGAGCATGACCAGCTTGGTGCCGTCCTTCTTGGCGGATGCCAGGTGATGGACGCGCACGGGCTTGCCGCCTGCGACGATGGGGGCGGATGAAGGTCCGTAAGGGGACTCGGGTGTAGCCATGATCCGAGGCTACCGGAGGTCACCGGGCGTCCTTGACGGGCTGAGTCGCCCGCCCAGTTCGTGGCTGGCTTGTCCCACAGGCGGCGATGCACGAAACCTGCCTGACGCACCCGCGCACTAGGCTGGACCAAGCAGAACGTCTCAGGCGCAAGAACGCCGGCCACGCCGTCGGCCCGCTGCCGCACCCCACGCTGAGGAGGCACCATGGACAAGCAGCAGGAGTACGTGCTCCGAGCCATCGAGGAACGCGACATCAGCTTCATCCGCCTGTGGTTCACTGACGTCTCCGGACAGCTCAAGTCCGTGGCCATCGCACCGGCCGAGGTCGAGAGCGCCTTCGAGGAGGGCATCGGCTTCGACGGATCGGCGATCGAGGGACTCACGCGCGTCTTCGAGTCCGACATGCTCCTGGCCCCCGACCCCTCCACGTTCCAGATGCTGCCGTGGCGGGACGGGGACAACGGCGTGGCCCGCATGTTCTGCGACGTCCTCACACCCGACGGCGAGCCCGCCCGTACCGACCCGCGCTCGGTGCTCGAGCGTCAGCTCGCCCGGGTCGCCGAGGCCGGCTTCACCTGCTACATCCACCCGGAGATCGAGTTCTACCTGGTCAACCGCGACGGCGACGGGCGCATCCGCCCCACTGACGACGCCGGTTACTTCGACCATGTGCCCGGGGGCACCGCTCACGACTTCCGCCGCCACGCCATCCTCATGCTCGAGCAGATGGGGATCTCGGTGCAGTTCTCCCACCACGAGGGTGGCCCGGGCCAGAACGAGATCGACTTGCGCTTCGCCGACGCCCTGTCGATGGCGGACAACATCATGACCTTCCGCGCCGTCGTGGAAGAGGTGGCCCTCAAGGAGGGCTGCCTGGCGACCTTCATGCCCAAGCCCTTCCCCAACGAGTTCGGCTCGGGCATGCACACGCACTTCTCCCTGTTCGAGGGTGACCGCAACGCCTTCTTCGACCCCGCCGGCCAGTACCAGCTCTCCGCCACCGGTCGCTCCTTCATCGCCGGACTGCTGCACCACGCCTCGGAGATCACGGCCGTCACCAACCAGCACGTCAACTCCTACAAGCGCCTGTGGGGAGGGGACGAGGCCCCCAGCTACGTGTGCTGGGGCCACAACAACCGCTCCGCCCTGGTGCGCGTCCCCATGCACAAGCCCGGCAAGGCCCAGTCCACGCGGGTGGAGTTCCGCGGCATCGACTCCTCGGCCAACCCCTACCTGGCCTACGCGGTCATTCTTGCTGCCGGCCTCAAGGGCATCGAGGAGGGCTACGAGCTCCCCCCCGAGGCCGAGGACGATGTCTGGGCCCTGTCGGAGATGGAGCGCAAGGCGCTGGGCATTCACGCCCTGCCCACCTCGCTCAAGAGCGCGGTCGCCGCCATGGAGCGCTCCGACCTGGTGGCCGACACCTTCGGCGAGGACACCTTCGAGTTCTTCCTGCGCAACAAGCGCCGCGAGTACCGGGCCTACGACGCCCAGGTCACCGACTTCGAGATCAGCCAGTTCTTCCCGCGCGCCTGAGCGGAGCAGGAGACAGCTGTGAGAGACCGCAGCGAGAAGCGAGCGCCGATCGGCTCCCCCTCCCGGCACAGCTCCTCGCCCAGGACCCTGCTGCTGCGGGCCGGATTCCACGACGCGGCCCGCGCCGGAAAGCTCCTGGGCGACCCGGCGCTGCTACCCTTCCTACCGGACGGCACTCAGGCCGACGACGTCGGCGAGGCAGGCGACCACGGTGGACGCGGCTCAGCGGACCGTTCCACACGGCTGGGCGGCCGACCCGCTGAGATACGGCTGGGGCCTGAGCATGAGGAGCTCATTGACTCCCTAGCACTCACCGCCGACCCCGACATGGCTCTGCTCAGCCTCGTCCGGCTCGCCGAGGCCGCCACCGCGGCCGAATCAGCTCACCGGGCATCGGTGGGCGGTGTCGAGACTGGGGGTACGACGACGCCAGCAGCACTTCTGTGCAGCGTCATGAGCGATCCTGCCGCAGGGCCGCGTGAGCACAGGCGCCGCCTGCTCGCGGTCCTGGGCGCCTCGCAGGCCCTGGGCGACTTCCTCGTGGCCCATCCTGAGCGCCTCACCGCGCTCGCGCCTGACAGGGCGTGGGACGCCCCGCAGGAGCCCGGCGCCGGTGAGGCGCTGCAACGGACGGTCCGCGACGCGCTGGGGCAGGCCGCCCCCGTGAATGCGGACCCCTCGAACAGCGACGAAAGGCCCCCACACCCGGGAAACGCTGCCGTCAGCCGGGCGACCGCGGCGCTGCGACGCGCCTACCGGGACCGGCTCACGGCGATCGTCGCCGATGACCTCACCAGCGCCGACCCGATCGAGCACGTCCCCACCGTGTGCCGCCACATGACCGAGCTTGCCGACGCCGCCCTGGACGCGGCCCTGCTCGTCGCCCGCGCCGCCGTCGGACCGCAGGCCGACGACGTGGCCCTCGCCGTGATCGCCATGGGAAAGACCGGGGCCCGAGAGCTCAACTACATCTCGGACGTCGACGTCGTCTACGTCGTCGGCCCCACCCACGAGGCCCGCGGTGCTCAGGAGCCGATCAGCGAGGAGCGCCTCGTGGAGGTCGGCACGCATGTGGCCACCGAGCTCGCCCACGTCGTCTCCGCCACCGCGCCCGAACCTCCCCTGTGGCCACTGGACACGGCGCTGCGTCCCGAGGGCAAGGACGGTGCGCTCGTGCGCACGCTTGACTCCCACCTGGCCTACTACCGCAGGTGGGCCGCCTCCTGGGAGTTCCAGGCCCTGCTCAAGGCCAGGGCCTGCGCTGGCGATGTCGAGCTCGGGGCCCGCTACGAGCAGGGCGTGGCGCCCTACGTGTGGGAGGCCAGCAGGCGGGAGAACTTCGTTGAGGACGCCCGTGCCATGCGGCGCCGGGTGGAGAAGGAGTCCGTGCCGCGCGGAGGAGTCGACCGGCGTATCAAGCTGGGCCCCGGGGGACTGCGGGACGTCGAGTTCACTGTCCAGCTCCTCCAGCTCGTCCACGGCCGCTCCGACGAGAGCCTGCGCGTGCGTGCCACCCTGGAGGCTCTCGACGCTCTCAGCGCAGGCGGATACGTCAGCCGCACCGACGCAGCGGCCTTGAGCGGCTGCTACAAGGCCCTGCGGCTGCTGGAGCATCGCAGCCAGCTCTTCCGGCTGCGCCGCACCCACAACCTTCCTGAGAAGGAGGAGGACCTGCGCCGTGTCGAGCGGGGCATCAGTGACTGCCTGGGCCGCGGAGACAGCCTGTGGGAGGACTTCAAGGACCTGCGCCGGCGGGTACGGGCCCTCCACCAGGAGATCTACTACCGTCCCCTGCTGGCCTTCGCGGCCGCCCTCAGCGCCGATGAGATGGCTCTGAGTCCTCAGGCGGCGCGCGAGCGTCTTGCCGCAGTCGGCTACGCGGATCCCGACGGGGCCCTGCGCCACATCCAGGCCCTCACCGAGGGGGTCAGCCGCCGTGCCGCGATCCAGCGCCAGCTGCTGCCGGTCATCATCGGCTGGATCGGTGGGGGAGCCGACCCCGATTTCGGTCTGCTCTCCTTCCGGCGGCTGTCCGAGGCCATCGGGGGCTCGCACTGGTACCTGGCCATGCTGCGGGACTCCCCGGTGGCGGCGCGCAGACTGTGCCAGGTCCTCTCCAGCGCCCACTGGGCCACCGAGCGCCTCGCGGAGTTCCCCGAGTCCATCGCCTGGCTCGACGACGACGACGAGCTCGCCCCCCGCCGATCCGGCGCCCTGGCGGAGGAGGTCGCCGCCGTCCTGCGCCGCCGCAGCCTGACCGGCCCTGATGACGCTGCCCTTGCAGAGCAGGCGCTCGAGGCGGTTCAGGCGATCCTGAGAGTGCGAGCCCGCGAGGAGGTACGGGCCTCACTGGCGGACTGCCTGGACGGCATCGACCCCGCACGCACCGCCTCCATCCTCTCCGACGCCACCGACGCGGTCCTGGCCGGGGCGCTGACCGTGGCCACCGGGCTGGTCATTGCCCAGCGCGACGGGTTGGAGGCCGTCTCCGCCGGGCCCGACGCCAGCGGGTGCTGGCAGGCCGCCCGCGCCCGCCACGCCATCATCGCCATGGGACGCTTGGGAGGCCGCGAGATCGGGTACGCCTCGGACGCGGACGTCCTCTTCGTCCACCAGGCCCGCGACGGGGCGGGTGAGGAGGATGCCGCCCAGGAGGCCGAGGCCGTCGCCAAACAGGTCATGGGACTGCTGGCCGCGGCGCTCCCGCACCCCCTTGAGGTGGACTGCGATTTGAGGCCCGAGGGACGTAACGGCGTCATGAGCCGCTCGCTGGACGCCTACCGTGAGTACTACGGCCGCTGGTCCGCCCTGTGGGAGCGTCAGGCACTGCTGCGCGCCCGTCCATGCGCCGGAGACCGAGACCTGGGTCGGTGTTTCGAGGAGCTCATCAACCCGCTGCGCTGGGCGCAGGAGGGCCTGGCGCCCCAGGACCTGCGGGAGATCCGCAGGATCAAGGCGCGGGTGGAGGCCGAGCGCCTGCCACGGGGCATTGACCCGGCCCGCCACCTCAAGCTCGGCCCCGGTGGGCTCAGTGACGTGGAGTGGAGCGCCCAGGTGCTTCAGCTCGCCCACGCCGGTCGGATACCCCAGTTGCGGACCACCTCGACCGTCGCCGCGCTCCAGGCCGCGGTCCAGGCCGGGGTACTGAGCGCGGACGGCGGGGGAGAACTGGTCGCGGCCTGGATCCTGGCCAGCCGCCTGCGCTCGGCGATCGTCCTGGGAACCGGGCGCGCCTCGGGGCCGCGCTCCCAGGTCCTCCCCATCCAGAGCCGGGAGATCCGCCTGGTGGGGCGCCTCATCGGCCTCAGTGCGGGCAGGGAGCGAGAGCTCGAGGACCTCTACCGCCGCAGCGCCCGCCACGCGCGCGCAGTGGCCGAGCGCATCGTCTTCACCGACGCCGCTGCCCACGGCCCCACCGCTTCAGCGCCGTCGAGCACCGTGTCAACGGCTCAGCCGCACAGCCAGGAGTCACCGCCGCCACGTTCAGCAGGCTCGGCCCGGAGCTCTCGCGCACGGTCCCGCCGAGATACTGGGGCGGCAGCCTCCAAGGGCTCCAGACGGGCCAGCCGTCCCCGCACCACGAGAAGGCGACCGGAGGGACCCTACCCCTGGAGCTGACCGAGTGCAGACGGCACTGGACGTAGGCCCCGGGCGATGAGGATCGCATCGTCGTCGTGGGTCCCCGCGCTACGAACCTGGCAGACTTGCCGCCGTGAGGCTCATTCTTGTACGCCACGGTCGCACCGAGGCCAATGTCATGCAGGCACTCGACACCGCCTTCCCCGGAAATCCCCTGGATGAGGTGGGGCTGGGGCAGGCCGACGGATTGCCGGACCGTCTGGATAAGGCCGGACTGCTCCAGGGGCTGGGGTCACTGTGGGTCTCCCCGATCCTGCGCGCCAGGCAGACCATCGCCCCTATCGAGGCCGCCACCGGCCTGAGCGCCACTGTCGACTCGGGACTGCGTGAGGTGTTGGCCGCCGATCTGGAGATGAACACCGACGCGCGCTCGGTGGCCTGCTACGTGGACACCACCCGGGCTTGGATGGCGGGGCGCCCCGCCTGCCGCATCCCCGGCTCCCCGGAGGACGGGCACGACACGCTTCAGCGCTTCGACGAGGCCATCGACCGCATCTGCGAGCAGGCCGCACGGGAGGGAGACTCAGCGGCCCTGCTCGTCTCCCATGGCACGGTGCTGCGCCTGTGGACCTCGCTGCGGGCCGCCGCTGGTGGGGGAGCGGACCCCCTGTGGGTCGCGGAGCACCCGCTGCGCAACACCGGCATCGCGGTCGCCGAGGGCAGCCCCGAGGAGGGCTGGCGCCTCCTCGACTGGAACGACGGCGCGTGGCGGGTCGCCGGTGCTGAGCCCCCTGTGCCTCGGTGGTGACGCTTTCCAGCGCGACACGATTCGGATTTCCAGAAGAACTCCGGGCCGTATCCGGGAAGAAGTGAGAATGTGGAGGGATCGCCCGGTATTGCAACGAGAACCCTGTGTCGAGCTCATGGGGGATGTCGTGTGGCGACTCGGTGATCGAGGAAAGGGGCCGGGGTGCCTTATGTCTAGGTGCCCGTGAAGTGTCTTCGGTGCCTCATGTAGGGATGCCCGCCAGGTTGAGGGGTGGTTAGGAG